>JAFJTK010000103.1 GCA_017880265.1 Candidatus Pelagibacter sp.
ATGGAGCAGTTGAAAACAAATATAGAAAGTGTAAACATAAATTTATCTGATGATGTCATTAAAGAAATTAATAACGTTCAAACAATTTATCCAAATCCATGTCCATAATTAAAAAAATTTTGCTGGTTTTACCAATAATTTTTATTGCTACTTTCAACCAACTATCAGCAGAAGAGGTAAAAAAAATTGGTAAATATAAAGATTGGGAGTCAATGGTTGTAACAGAAGCTACTGGTAAAGTTTGTTTTGCACAATCATCTCCAATTTTACAAGCTCCAAAATCAAATAAAAGAGATGCTAAATTGTTTATTGCCTTTAGACCTGCTGAACAAATTATCGATGAAGTAAGTGTTACTGCTGGCTATGAATTTAATGACAATAATTCTGTAACTGCAACTTCAGGAAAAAATAAATTCAAATTTGATATTAAAGAACAAGGTTTTGCTTGGATCGCAGATACTAAGGTTGAATTTAGAATGATTAAGAGAATGAAAAAAGGATCTAGAATTATGATCACTGGTTACAATAAACAAGGCTCTCAAACAATCGACCATTATTCTTTGCTAGGCTTTACTAAGGCTTATAATGCTACAAAAAAAGCTTGTAGTTAATTTAATGAAATCAAAAAAGAAAATTGTTCTAGCTTACTCTGGAGGCCTTGATACCTCGATAATTTTGAAGTGGTTACAAGAAAATTATGATGCAGAAGTAATTTGTTACACTGCTGATGTTGGTCAAGAAATTGATAGAAAAAAAATTTTAACAAATGCAAAAAAGTTTGGAGTTAAAAATATTATTATTAAAGACTTAAAAGATACATTCGTCAAAAACTATGTGTATCCAATGATCAGAGGTCATGCAATTTATGAAGGTGTTTATTTATTAGGGACATCCATAGCAAGACCACTTATTGCAAAAGATCAAATTAGAGTTGCTAAAAAGTTTAAAGCTTATGCAGTTTCGCATGGTGCAACTGGTAAAGGAAATGACCAAGTTAGATTTGAATTGGGGTATCATTATTTTGGCCCTAAAATAAAGATAATTGCTCCGTGGAGAATTTGGAAACTAAAATCTCGAACGGATTTAATTAATTATGCAAAAAAACATGGAATAGATATTCCAAAAGATAAAAAAGGAGCCCCTCCTTTTTCAGTGGATGATAATTTATTTCATACATCAACTGAGGGAAAAGTTTTAGAAAACCCAAAAAATTCTGCTCCTGAATTTATTTTTCAAAGAACTACTTCACCTGAAAAGGCACCGAATAAACCAAGCTTTGTAACAATCAATTATAAAAACAGCGATCCGATTGGAATTAATGGGAAAAAATTATCTCCATCAAAACTATTGGAAAAACTTAACCAGCTTGCTGGTAAAAATGGAATTGGAAGAGTGGACTTAGTAGAGAATAGATTTATTGGGATAAAATCTAGAGGAGTATACGAAACACCAGGTGGAACATTATTAATTCATGCACATAGAGCCATCGAGTCTGTAACTTTAGATAAAGAAACTATGCACAAAAAAGATCAAATAATGCCTAGATATGCTGAATTAATTTATAATGGTTATTGGGACTCTAAAGAAAGATTTAAACTTCAAAAAATTATTGATCTTAATAAGAATAAAGTAAATGGTTCTGTTAAACTCAAACTTTATAAAGGAAACGTAATTATAGAGTCTAGACAAACTAAAAGCTCTGCTTACTCTATGAAAAAAGTTTCTTTTGAGGAAAACAAAACATTTAATAAATCAAATGTAGAGAGATTTATTAATTATCACAAAAAAAAACTTCGTTCTTAAATTAATGAAAATAAATGTTTTTGCAGACACTATTTGCGGATGGTGTTTTATTGGACATGCAAATTTAAATAACGCATTAAAAAAATTTTCTAATATAAAATTTGATATTCGACATATCCCTTTTCAATTAAATCCTGATATGCCAGCTGAAGGAATTTCTAGAGAAAAATATCTTGAAATAAAGTTTGGTGGAAAAGATTATGCTGCTCCTATGTATGAAAATATGAAATTAAAAGCAAAAGAGTCTGGAATGAATTTTAATTTAGATAAAATAAACAAAACCCCAAACACTGTTCTTTCTCATTTACTTATAATTTTAAGTGAACAATTTAATTTAGGTAATGAAATTAAAGAAAAAATATATCAATCATATTTTATTGATGGGCTTGATATAGGAAATTTAGATGTTCTAATCAATATTGCTAAACAAAATAATATTTCTGAGAACGTATTTAAAGAATTTATTAATGAAAAAAATATTGAACATGTAAATTCAAAAATATCAGATGCGAAAGAAAAAAATATTAATGGTGTTCCCTTTTTTGAGATAGGGAAAGATTTTATTTCAGGCGCTCAAAGCGCTAGCCAAATAGAAAGCGTTATTAAAGCAAATTTAACCTAATATTTAGGACAATTTGACATTTGTTATAATCTTTAAAGACTATAACTTAAACTCATGGAATCGCTAAAAAACTGGATGGTAGATGCTGCAAACATATTGTTTGATGACAGCAAAAATGATCTTAGATCTTTACCAAGATCTGTAAGATTACAAATATTGTTAGTTTTAAGTTTTATTTGGACCACAGTTTTTAGTTTATATATTTTTTCTTACACAACTTTTGCATTTGGTTGGGCGGGTCTTTATATTGCTCATATTGGTTTAATATTTGCGGTGTATATGACCTTTAAACATTTTCATAAAGCAGAGGAAAAATCTAGCAGCGTTTTTAAAACAAAAAATTTTGACCCCTTTAAAATAATGGTCATTGTTTTTGTAGTAGTATTTATATTTGTATTTTCTAAGGGGATAGAAGTTTTAACCAGTCCTAATCCAAGCTCATATTCTATTCCTTATGATGGACCATCTAAATCGGTGTTTGAAAAGTGGTTGCCATTTAGTAAAGATAAGTAATGGAAAAAATAGCAAAAAATCTGCAACTAATTTTAATGTGCATTATTTTAATAAGCACAGTAATTGCTGTTGGCATAGAAATTAAAAATATGTTTCTAAATCAATCAGTAACACTTGCTGATTTGTTGTTAATGTTTCTATATTTAGAAGTTCTTGCAATGGTTAGGGTATTTTGGGATCAACAATCGATTAGCATAACTCTACCCCTTTTAATTGCAATCACTGCTCTTGCTCGATTTATAATTTTGCAAGGTAAAGAAATGGATCCAACTGCATTAGTATATGAGGCTGTTGCCATAGTTCTGATTGCAGCTGCGATTGTAATTTTAAGACTAAGACATAGTGACAAATTGGGTCTAAAGAAAAAAAAATCAAAATAGTTTAACATGATATTTGAAGCTTCAAGGGCTAAAGCCGTTGATAAATTAAATCAGTTTGTTGAAAATAATCTTTCTGAATATTCTAAATTAAGAAACTTTGATTTTGGTCCTGATAATAGGTCTAATGTTTCTTGTTTATCTCCATACATTACTCACGGAATAATAAATGAATTAGAGCTGATTGATAAATCACTTAAAAAATTTTCATTTGCAAAGAATGAAAAATTTATTCAAGAGGTTTTGTGGCGAACCTATTGGAAAGGCTGGCTTGAGTTGAGACCAAATGTTTGGTCAGATTATTTAATTGAACTAAATAATCTTAGAAACGAATTTAAAAATAATAAAGATTACCTAAATGCAATCGAGGGAAAAACTGACATAGAATGCTTTAATCAGTGGGTAAATGAACTAAAAGAAAATAACTATCTTCATAATCATACTAGAATGTGGTTTGCAAGCATCTGGATATTCACTCTAGGTTTACCATGGCAATTAGGTTCTGAGTTTTTTTTACAACATCTTTACGATGGAGATGCTGCATCAAATACTCTTGGTTGGAGATGGGTAGCAGGTATTCAAACACAAGGAAAACATTACCTTGCAAGTGAATGGAACATTAAAAAATTTACGAATAATAGATTTCAAAATATTAAATTAAATGAAAATGCTTCCCCAAAAGTCTCTGAAAAATCTTACTCTGTAATAAAACGAGAATTCAATAACCCACAAAATATTGAAGAGAAAAATCTATTAATTTTTGAAAATAATTTATCTTTTGAAATCACTGACTTTAAAGAAAATAAGTTTGAAAAAATTTATATAGTTTCAAACAAAAATGAACATAGATCTATAAAACTCAGTGAAAAATTAGTAAAATTTAAATCTCTTTTAATGGATGATCAAAGTCAAAGGTTAAAAGATAAATCTATAGATTGTGAGGTTATTGATATAAGTGAAATTAAAAATATTGATAACTGTTATGCACTGTATCCTAATGTTGGAGAAAGTTTAGATTATTTAAATTCAAATAATTTAAAAATGAATTTTTTATACAGACATCTAGATCAATTAGCTTGGCAATACTGTAATAAAGGATTTTTTAAATTCAAAAATTATATTCCAAAAATAATTTCGACTTTTAACTAAAACCAACGGATCATGCCAATAATACCTGCTGTTGCGTAAAAGAACTGCAACAAAAGTATTCCTTTATGACCTCCCCTGAAGGCCCAAATTCCAATTAAAATTGCTGATAACAGTAGTAAGCAGAAACCAAAAAATTCTATTCCAATATTTAGTGCTACAAACATTGAATATAAAATAGCCGTAACGACACCAGCCCATTCAAAAAACTTATTGTTCATTTTATTTGATTAAACATTTCTTGAATAGTAACATCAACTACTATTTTAGAAATAAATTTATGTACCCAATAAATTTAGATAATGTTCCAGATGGTTTTAAGCTAATAGACGATAAAGCATCTTTTGATCCAAAAAAACATCTTCAACTAGAAAAACCAAACGAAATTTATTCACTAAAAGATTTGGGTTATTCAGAAGAAATTATTGCTGACTCACCTGTCGATTTTGCTGCAACTTCAGTATTTAGAATCTTAAGTGACGAAGGTAGTGAAATATTATTAGATGTGACTAGAAAGCTAGAAAAATTTACAACTTCTAGTCAAAGAATAGCTAGAAACGTTAGAGGTGGAGTTTATCGATCTAAATTTTTAAGAGACTTATGCCTATCTGATGAAGTAAGTATTTTTTTATCAGATATAGCAGGAATTAATGTATCTCCTCATACAATTCCCCATCAACTAGGTCACTTAAATTACAATCCTTTAGAATTAGAAAAGAATGTTGATAAATGGCATGTAGATACTTTGATGTTTGACTATGTGATGTTTGTTACAGACCCAAAAAAAATTAAAGGAGGTCAATTTCAATATTTTTATGGAACGAAAGATGAAATGGCAGAAATAAAAAAGAATAATAAAGAAATTCCCCTAAACAAAATTATTTCACCTGAAATACCTGGTCCTGGATATGCAGTTTTTCAACAAGGAAAGCATGTTGTTCATCGAGCTACTGGTCTCACATCTCCAGGTGAAAGAATTACATTGGTCAACGGCTATATGGCTAGTGACCCAAGCATTAAAGACTACACCAAATATGGTCAATTATGCCATGTAGATCCAGTAGAAATACTTTCTAAAGAGTTTACTAAACATACGGCAACTCATGTTAAAAAACTTCTGGATGAAAAAATTTTAGATAAAAATTTTCAAGAACTAAACTTAGATTCAATTAAACAATTAGAAAATGCTTCTGAAATTTTAAAATCTGCAGTTGATCAAATAAAAAAGGGCAAATCTGATATGGAACATTTTGGTGATTAATAAAAAATTATAATTTTTTTATTTGTTTATAATTTTTATCAAAATTTATTTTTTTTAAATAATTCAAAAATCTTTTTTTGTTGCTTGGCCATTCTTTATCTAAAATTGAAAACCAAGCTGAATCTCTGCTTCTACCTTTAAAAATAAACATCTGTCTGAACACACCTTCAAATCTAAAACCTAATCTTAAAGCTGCTTTTTTTGAGTCTGAATTTAAATTATTACATTTCCACTCATATCTTCTGTTGCCTAAAACATCAAAAGCATTTCTCATCATCAAATACATCGTTTCAGTTCCCTCAACTGAATTTTGTAGAAGTGGAGAATAATTTATATGTCCAACTTCAATTGAACCATGATCTGGCTCAATTCTTAAATAACTAGCCATCCCACAATATTTCTTATGTCTCTTAGAATAAATTGCATAAAAAAAAGGATCTTTGTTCAAACAAAACGATTTAAGCCAATTTCTAAAACTTACATATGTTCTAAATGGACCGTAAGGTAAGTATGTCCAAATTATATTCTTTTTATCTTTTGAATATTCTAAATATAGATTTTGTGCATGTTTGCTAACGTTTAAAGGCTCAAGGATTGTGTAATTTCCAACCAATCTTTTTTTTATGGGTAACTTTGCTTTTTTAAAATTTACTTTAGGACCTAGTTTTAATTTATTCATAATATCTTTTTAAAATTGTCATATAAAATTTTGGAATAATTATTCATATCAGACATATTATCTTTTGCAGCATTATCAAATTTTTCTAAAGCACCCTCTCCCAACTGATCTTCAAGTGCTTTTTTGTATTCTGGAACACATCCCCATTCATTGACGGTGGTATCTTTAATTTCTATATGAAATTGAATTCCATAAGCATGATTTTGATATTTAAAAATTTGATATTTGGTTATGGGTGATGAAGCTAGCAAAGTTATATCTTTATTATTCTCTATCCCTTGAACTTCATAAGAATGCCATTGTAAGCTTTTAATTTTTTCTGGAAATTCAGAAAACAATCTGTCTTCATTTTTTTCTTTTGAAAAATTAATATCCATAATACCAATTTCTGCTGGGCTTGATTTAACCACTTTGCCACCCACTACTTCACCTAATAACTGACAACCAAGACAGAAACCTAGATAAGGTTTTTTTAAATCAACAACAAATTCTTTAATCGCTTTTTTTTCTTCAATTAACCAAGGATATTCTTTTTCCATATAGGTATCCATTGGACCACCCATACAAAACATTCCATCAAATTGACTTAGATTATTTGGAATTTTTTCACCTTCATCCAACTCAATGGTGGTTAACTTAACTCCATCAGCTAACATCAAATCTTTAATATAACCTGGATCTTCAATTTTTATATGTTGTAAAACTAATATATTCATAGCCTAACCAATCAAATAGAAGACAAAAATATATCTGCTCACTTTTCCAATTGCTACTAAAATAATAAAATCAATAAATTTTACTCTCAGTATGCCCGCAACTAAAGTTAGTGGATCACCTACAACAGGAACCCAAGCAAATAATAATGACCATTTACCAAACTTTTTAAACCATTTTGATGATCTTTCTATTTGTGTTTCTTTAAATGGAAACCACTTTTTTGCAGTAAGGTTTCTAGAATAAGATCCTAAAGCCCAGTTTACAAGAGATCCTAAAATATTTCCAAAACTTGCAACAGTTAACAATAATAAATTGTCATAATCTGATGTTGCAATTAACGTTGCTAATGAGAGTTCAGAAGAAAATGGTAAAATTGTTGCTGCTAAAAAAGATATAGCAAATAGAGATAAATAAATCACTTAGAACACTTCTTGGAACAATACTTTACTTTATCCCAATTTAACTTCCACTTCTTACGCCAAACAAAAGGTCTTTTACAAACTGGACAAATTTTTGAAGGTAGATTTTCTTTTTTCACTAAATTGTATTTTGTTTAATAAATTTATCTGCTTCAGATAAAATCATTTTTTTTCTTTCATCTTTCATTTTATCAAAGATACGAACCATCATTGATAATCTTGGATTTGTTAAAAAAAATTTTCTATTTCGATCAATGAACCTCCAATACAATCCATCCATCGTATTACACCAATCCCCTTTTTTAAAATCCATCATTTTCATAAAATAAGCAGATCCACAGATATAAGGTTTGGTTGCAAAAATTCCACCATCGCTGAATAAACCCATCCCATAAACATTGGGAACCATTACCCAGTCAGATGAATCTACAAACATTTCCATAAACCATTTGTAGACAATTACAGGCTTAATCTCACAAAGGTTCATAATGTTAGATAAGATCATTAACCTTTCGATATGATGAGACCATCCATGATTAACTGCATTTTTAATTGCATGATCTAACGGTGGTAATCCTGTAGTTCCTTCATACCAAGAATTTTTCATTTTTCTATTTTGTTTAAAAAAATTTCCAGCTTCCATTTTTTCTGAATATCCTTGATAAATACCCCTCATAAATTCTCGCCATCCAATTACCTGACGAATATATCCTTCAAGGGAGTTCATTCTTATTTTGTTTTTCTTATGAAAATCTAAAATTTTTTGAATAATAAATTCAGGAGTTATTAAGCCTAAGTTAATATAAGGACTTAAAGCACTGTGAAATAAAATATTATCATTTTGATTTACAGCATCTTCGTAATCACCAAATAAATTAGATTTTTCTTTTATAAAAAAATTTAAAAGTTTAACAACATCATCATGCTCTGTTGCTAACCAAAAATTATCAGTGCTTCCAGGATGATCTTTAAATAATTTTTCAATAATTGGTTTTAGCTTTTTAGTATGACTAGTTTCATTAATTTTTGGAAATTTTGGTATTGAAATATCTTTAGGTAATTTATTTCTATTATCTTCATCAAAACTCCACTTACCTCCAATAGGATTTCCATCAGCACCCATTAATATTCCTGATTTTTTACGCACCTCTTTATAAAAAGTTGCCATAAAGGGTTTTTTAGATTTTCCCAAGTAATTTTTAAATTCATCTCTAGAATTTAAAAACATGGGTGTTTGAACCATATTCCATTTAACTTTTTCTTTTTTTAGGAATTGTGAAATTTTCTTTTCAAAAAATTTATCTTCAATCTCAAAGCTTGTAATTTCAGTTATTTTTTTTTGACTAATTATTTTTTTTAATTTCTTTAAATAATCATCTTTAAAATCTTTATCTTCTATTTTTAAGTAATCTAATTTAAACCTATTCTTCTTGAGACTATCTGCATATGATCGCATAGAAGATAAGAATAGCAGTATTTTTTGCTTATGATGTTTTTCATAAGTGCATAATCCATTATCTTCAGCCATAAAAAACACATGATCCTTTTTGAAGCGGTCTAAGTATTTTAATGGAAATAATTGATTACCAAGTATAAAAAATAATTTCATAGTTAAATATAACTAATTAAAAAATTTATGTCAGAAAAATATCTAATCTTTGGTGCGACAGGTTCTATTGGCTCAAGTTTAGCTGAACAATTAAAAAATTCTGGAAATGATATTCACCTAATTGCGAGAAATGAAAGTGAAGTAAGTTCTATTGCAGAAAAATTAGGTTGCTCATTTACAGTTGCTGATGTTTTGGAAGAAGGTTTTATTGAGAAAGTTAAAGCAGATATTTCTGAAATAAAAGGAATTGCATACTGCGTTGGTTCAATTGATTTGAAACCATTAAGAATGGTTACCGAACAAGATTTTAATAAATGTATGAAATTAAATCTTTATTCAGCTGTAGAGGCTATTAAAGGATATCAAGAAAGTTTAAAAAAAAACAAGGGCTCTATTGTTTTATTTTCAACAGTTGCAGCTCAAAGAGGATTTACAAACCATGCAATTATTGCGTCAGCTAAAGCTGCTGTTGAAGGTTTAACGGTATCGCTAGCAGCAGAATTTGCCCCAAATATAAGAGTGAATTGTATTGCTCCAAGTTTAACAAAATCAAAAATTGCTGAACCAATGCTTAAAAACGCCACAATAGCAGAGGGTATTGCAAAAGCCCATCCGCTAAAAAGATTGGGCGAAGGAAAAGATTCTGCATCTCTTGCAAAGTTTTTAATTTCTGAAGACAGTTCCTGGATAACAGGTCAAATTATTGCAGTTGACGGTGGTAGATCAAAACTATCTTAGAGTGAGAAAATATTTTTTATTAATTTTTTTTCTTTTTTTTTCTTCAGTAAGTTATTCTGATGATTATTCTTTAACCAAAGTTACAAAATTAGATGAACCTTGGGGTTCAACATTTATTAACAATGATGAAATAATTGTAACTGAGAAAGATGGAAAAATAAAAATAGTTAATATTAATTCAAAAAATACTTTTGAAGTTAAACATAACTTAAATTTTTTAAATGTTGGACAAGGTGGATTATTAGATATTATTTACGAAGACAATTATCTTTGGGTTTCGTATTCTGAAGATAGAGGTAATGGAAAAACAAGTACTTCAATTGCTAAAGCAGTATTAAATAAAGATGAATTAAATTTTAAAAATATATTTCAAGCAAACCCACCAATAGACTCGGGCTATCATTTTGGCTCTAGGTTAGCGATTAAAGGTAAATATCTTTATGCATCCGCTGGTGAAAGAGGAATGGGAATGATTGCACAAGATCCTACAAAACACCCTGGTAGCATTATAAGAATTTATACTGATGGCAGTATTCCAAAAGATAATCCAAAGTTTGAAGGTAAATCAGATTGGTTACCAGAAATTTATCAAATAGGTGTTAGAAACCCACAGGGATTGGCACTATCTCCTTATGATGAAAAAATTTATTTAAGCAATCATGGAGCGAGAGGTGGTGACTGGTTTGGTGAAGCAAAAAAAGGTGAAAACTATGGTTGGAAGATATTAGGATGGGGTGGAAAAAACTATTCAGGTACTAAAATTGGGCCAAAATGGAAACCTGGCTTTACTAAAGCTATTCAATACTGGGTGCCCTCAATTGCTGCAAGCGCGATAACAATTTATAAAGGTAAAGAATTCAGTGAGTGGAATGGACATGCTTTAATTACCTCTCTAAGAGATCAATCATTAAGAAAATTAATATTTAATGACCTTTCAAATGTTAAAGAAGATATCATTTTTAAAAATAAAATTGGAAGAATAAGAGACATACAAGTGCATCCAGATAATGGAAAGATTTACTTTTTAGGAGAAGGAGCTTTATGGCTAATGGAAAAAAACTAACAGCTAAACTAGAGAAAGATTTTAGAATAAATAATGAAAAAATTAATATCTTTTCTACTAATCATTCTTTTTTTTAATATTGAGCTAATTGCAATGGAAAAACGACCCTATCATCATTTGCCAGATGGAACTTTTAGGAATCCTGAAGGATCTCCAGTTAGAGCAAATGATGTAAAATTTTCCTATAGAACATTTATTAAAGAAAAAAAGAAAATTGATATTACTGTTCCCAAATATCATGTCATCGATAAAAAAATTGTTAAAGAAAATTTAGAGAAATTAAAAAATGATGATTATATTGCTTGGATAGGGCATGCTACATTCTTAATTAAATTAGGTGAAACAACGATTATTACAGATCCAGTTTTTTCAAACAATGCAGGACCTTTGGTATTTGGTCCAAAAAGATATGTTGAGCCAGCTATTGAATTAAAAGAAATTCCAAAAACAGATGTATTTCTACTTACTCACAATCATTATGACCACCAAGACATGTCAACTATAAGAGGATTTCCTTATAAAGATGCAAAGGTTTTACTCCCTCTTAAACTTGGTAAATATTTCAAAAGATACAAAGATGTTAACGAAATGGATTGGTATGATGAAATACAAATTAATAGTGATTTAAAGATTACGTTATTACCTGCTGTCCATTGGTCAAAAAGAAGTCTGACTGATACTAACAAAACATTATGGGGCAATTTTTTAATTGAATATAAAAATAAAAAAATATTTTTTGCGTGCGATACTGGATATGGAAATATCTATAAAGACCTTGGGGAAAAATATGGTCCAATTGATTTATCAATGATTAACATTGGAGCGTATGATTTTAGACCAATGTTTGATAAATCCATTTATCATACAACTCCGGAAGAAGCTCTTAATATTGCACAAGATTTAAAAAGTAAAAAAGTTTTAGGAACTCACTGGGGAACTTTTGTTTTATCTCTGGAACCTATTATGGAACCACCTATTCGATTTAAAGATAATGCTGAAAAATTTGGATTTAAAAAAGAAGATGCAATCACATTTAATATTGGTGAAATAAGACCCTTAAAAGAGGTATTTTAAACTATAATATTGTTATTCTATGCATAATTCTATTTCCTTTAAAAGGAGTAGCCTGGTGAAGCATAGATCTATTATCCCATATAGCTAATTGGTTTTTTTCCCACTTTAGTGAGTATTGAAATTTTTTCTTAATTTGATGCTTAAACAATTCTTTTTTAATTTTATCAGAATTTTTTAATTTAGGAGAAAAGCCTACAAGATGTCCAGGACTACAATAAATTGTATTTTTAGAGTTTATTTTTTTTATAATTTTATGAGTAGATTTTAATTCTTTAATTTTTCTTCCCTTCTCTTTTACTCTCTCTCTAGTAGTAACTGAAATTGGACCTTCAGAAGAGTACTTCCCTTTCACTTGAAGCAATTGATTTTTGATTGATTTTGATAAATGATCAAAAGCTAAGTATTGAGATGAGAATTCAGTATTTGCTCTACCTTTTTTAGGAACTAGTTTAGATAATAGCATTGTAAATCTTGGAGGTTTTTTTGTGTAAATAGAGTCTGTATGAAACTGTTCTCCAAAACTGGGTCCCTTATCTGTTGCTTTTCTTTGAACAACAGTGATTTGTTTATATTTTTTACTTAATCCTTTTAATCTTGGATAATCAGCTAATTTACCAAAATGTTTAGCAAATTTTATATAATCTGAAGAACTTAGTTTTTGTCTTCTCAAAAAAATCATCCCATAAACCTCAAGAGATTTAAAAATAGTTTTAAAATCTTTTTTAGAAATATCTTTAATGTTTCCTATGGCCTCAGCCCCAATATTTCTTTTATTGGGAATAATTTTAAACATAAATAGATTTAATTATTCAATAATTTGCTTTTAGCTTTTTCAAACTCTTCTTGAGTTAAAACTCCACTTTTATGTAATTCGTTTAATTTGCTAATTTCGTCACTTAGGTCATTAGCAGTTGGTGAAGAAACTTGAGTTTCATTTTCCTCTTTTTCTTCAGGTTTAACAGGTCTGTTATCAACTTTAGCTTTAAAACCTTTCATAATGGCTGTTCCACCTAAATAAAAAACGAACCCAAGAATTGGGATAGCTAAACCAAAAAAAATTAATTTTTCCATGAGCTAATCTTCATCCTCATCACGCCAGCCTTTTTGGTACATTAGATAACCCGCTAAAATTACAGAAAAAGTTCCAGCTATCATACCAAAATCAAAACCAACTTGTTTACCATATAAATACCACCCTAGCTGCGTTGCTCCAATTGGAACTGCAGTGAGCAGTATCATTATTATTCCAATTCGATATTCATATGGAGGTTTTTTCATTTGAAAACTTTATCAAATAAAAAAAGAAATTAATGAAGTTTTATCAATTTGAGACAATAAAACTTATTAATGAAAAAGTGTTTATTTTTGTGATCTTTTAAAACACTCAACAGTATTTTTTAGTAAACAAGCAATCGTCATGGGTCCTACTCCACCTGGAACAGGAGTTAATGCTTTAGCTACTTTTGAAACTTCATCAAATGCAACGTCTCCAACCAAACCATTTTCTGTTTTATTAATTCCAACATCAATTACGATTGCATCTTTTTTAACCCAATCACCTTTCACAAGTTCTGGAATACCCACAGCTGCAACAATAATATCTGCTTCGAGACATTCTGCTTTTAAATCTTTTGTTCTTGAATGAGTAATAGTTACTGTACAATTTTCTTTAAGAAGAAGTTGTGTCATAGGTTTACCATTAAGATTAGATCTTCCAACTACCACAGCTTTTTTACCACTTAAGTTTGGTTCAATTTTTTTAATCATTAAATAACATCCAAGTGGTGTGCAAGGTACTGAACTTTCATAACCTGAAGATAAATTTCCTACATTCATTGGATGAAAACCGTCTACATCTTTTGAGGGAGTAATTGTTTCAATTACTTTTTGTTTATCAATATGTTTTGGAAGTGGGAGTTGAACCAAAATTCCTGAAACACTCTCATCATTATTCAATTCTTCAATTTTTTCTAAAACAGTTTTTTCTTCAACTGTATCGGGGTATTTAATAACTTCAGATTTTAAACCTACTTCATTTGCTGATTTTTCTTTGTTACGAACATAAATTTGGCTTGGAGCCATATCTCCAATTAGAATTACAGTTAATCCTGGAACCTTATTATATTTAGTCTTTAATTCAGCTACTTCTTGTTTTAGTTCTTCTCTAAGTTCAGCTGCTGCTTTTTTTCCATCTATTAATATCATTTTACTTCCTTAAAAAATCATTGGTGCAATGTAGAGCTTCATACACATTTCAATAAACCAAATCAATAGTAGAAGAATTATTGGTGAAATATCTAATGAGCCTAAGTTTGGTAGAAAACGTCTAATTCTATATAAAATTGGATCCGTTAATCGATAAGTTAACTCTAGAATAGAATAAACAAATCTATTTTGAGTATTTAAAACATTAAAAGCAATCAACCAGCTTATTAATACATTGGCTATAACGACGTAAGAATAAAGTTTTAAAATTTGTAAAACTAAATAAAAAATAGCTATCATTTTTTTTCGATATAAATCGACTGACTTGGGAAAGCAAAAGAGGCTCCATTTTTTTCTACAATCTGCTTAATTTCAATTGCAAGTCTCTCTTTAACTTCTAATGA
>JAFJTK010000114.1 GCA_017880265.1 Candidatus Pelagibacter sp.
TTTATGAACAAATTAATATTTTCTAATATAAATTTTGATTTTAAAGAAATTAATAAATATTTTTTAACAATTTTGATCTTTATAATTTCTTTATTTGTCTTAACTTCCCTATTAAGTCTGAGCAGTATTTCATTCGAAAATTCTTTTAAATTAGCGGTTTTAACTTTAATGAATACGGTAAATTCTTCTGCCTATGGTTTAAATGATTTTAACTTTAATGATCTGCATTTTTTAACCAAAACTTTTTTAATTTTCTTTATGATTATTGGAAGAGTTGAGCTTTTATCTCTGCTTTTAATAGCTAAAAAATTTCTTTTTAAATATTAATTTAGTATTATATAAGTTGATAAAATAATTATTTGCGCCCTTAGCTCAGCTGGATAGAGCATCGGTTTTCTAAACCGAGGGTCGCACGTTCGAGTCGTGCAGGGCGCACCATCATCAATATATATTTATAAATAATCTATCCATACTACATATAGTTAGAACAACTCTAATATACTTAATTTTCCTTTGATCAGTTTTATATAATGATAGAAACTCTATCTAATTCAAATTTTTTTGAATTATTTGTTAACAAATAAAAATAACTAAAAGGAAGAATAATGTTTAAATACTTAAAACAATTAACTTCTTTAGTAGCAATGGTTGCTGTGTTGTTTACTTTTACAACAGAAACTTTCGCTGCTAAAAAATCAAAAACACTTAAAAACACTCAGAAGAAGGGTTTTGTAAGATGTGGAGTATCTCAAGGTCTACCAGGATTTTCTAATGCTGACGCTGCAGGAAATTGGACTGGAGTTGACGTTGATGTATGTAGAGCGGTAGCTGCTGCAGTACTAGGTGATGCAAACAAAGTTAAGTTTACACCATTAAGTGCTAAAGAAAGATTTACAGCTTTAACTTCTGGTGAGATTGATATCTTATCAAGAAACACAACTTGGACTCTTTCTAGAGATGCTGACATCGGACTAACTTTCGTTGGAGTAAACTTCTACGATGGTCAAGGTTTCATGGTTAGAAAAGACTCTGGAATTACTTCAACAAGCCAATTCAAAAATGGAATCTCAGCTTGTACTAACATTGGTACAACAACTGAGTTAAACATGAGAGACTTCTTTAATTCTAAAGGAATTTCTTATACTCCAGTTGCTTTTGAAAAAGCTGACGAAGTTGTAGCTGCTTATGATGCTGGTAGATGTGATACTTACACTACTGACAAATCAGGTCTTGCTGCACAAAGAACTAAAATGACTAACCCAGATGATCACATCGTATTACCTGAAACTATTTCAAAAGAGCCATTAGGCCCTGTTGTTAGACAAGGTGATGCAGTATGGGAAGATATCGTAAGATGGTCTTTAAATACTATGATCGAAGCTGAGGAGTACGGTGTTACTTCTGCAAATGCTGACATGATGAAAACTTCAGAAAACCCACAAATCAAAAGATTAGTTGGTGCTGAAGGTGAAATGGGTGCTGCATTCGGTTTAGATAACGAGTGGAACTTAAGAATTATCAAACAAGTTGGAAACTATGGTGAAAGTTATAAGAGAAATATAGCTGACACTGGTATCTTACCAGACAGAGGTCCAAACGAATTATGGACTAAAGGTGGTATTTTATACGTTCCACCATCAAGATAATTTAAAGTTATAAATTAATTAAAAAGGGCTGGATTTATCTAGCCCTTTTTTTATAGTCTCAGTCAAATGAAATTTAAAAAAATCTTACCTCAATTTTTAACTCTATTATTTATAGTTTTAATTTTTGGATTCTTTACCATGAATGCTCAAGAGAATATGGATACTCGTGGTATTCAGTTTGGGTTTGGATTTTTAAAACAAGAAGCATCATTTGATATTCAGTTTTCTTTAATTGATTATGACGGCTCAAGATCTTATGCGAGAGCTTATTTAGTAGGATTGCTAAACACTTTGCTTGTATCAGTAATAGGTATTATTTTATCAACAATTTTAGGGGTAATTATAGGTGTAGCTAGGTTATCACCAAACTATTTAATTAATAAAACTGCTAGTTTTTATGTAGAGTTTTTTAGAAACGTTCCTTTATTATTACAAATATTTTTCTGGTATTTTGCTGCATTAAGAGCACTACCTATGCCAGAAGATGCTCCATTAATCTTTGGATCATCATACATGACTATTAAAGGACTTTATACAATCGCACCTGTTTGGAATAACTTTGACGTATTTTTTGGTGCACTTATTATTGCAATGATAATTATTTTCTTTTTCAATAAATTTGCAAAAAGGAAACAAGAAGAAGAAGGAAAACAGTATCCTAAATTTTTAATATCTTTAGGTATATTTATAATTATACCAGCGCTAACATTTATTGTTGGAGGCGTTGATTTATCATGGAGTTTTCCTGAACTAAAACAATTAGCCAAAACTTCTTTTACTTTTGAAGGGGGGCTTGGAATACCACCAGAATTAATAGCATTAACTTTAGCTCTTACATTATATACAGCAACTTTTATTGCAGAAAACGTTAGAGCAGGTATTCAAGGAATTGGTAAAGGTCAAAAAGAAGCTGCAGCTTCAATAGGACTTACACCGAGCCAAGTTTTAAAACTTGTTGTAATGCCTCAAGCATTGAGAATTATTATACCACCAACAACCAACCAATATTTAAATTTAACTAAAAACTCATCTTTAGCTGCTGCGATTGCATACCCAGATTTAG
Source organism: Candidatus Pelagibacter sp. (assembly GCA_017880265.1). The sequence continues at coordinate 2,710 of JAFJTK010000114.1, forward strand.
TTTTAGTATTTGCTGGAACTGCAATGATGCAAACTGGTAGAGCTATCGAGATAGTTGGTATTACAATGGCTACCTATTTAACAATTAGCTTATCTATTTCAGCGTTTATGAATTGGTACAATAAAAGAATTGCGATACAGGAAAAGTAAAATGAATAATGTAAATTTTTTAAAACCTAACAAAGAAAATCTAAATTTATATTTAGTTCTTGGAGCTTTATTTTTTACTTTGGGGATAGTTGATTTTTGTTTAAATAATTTTTATGAAACAAATATTACTGGTTTTTTACCTGGTTATATAAGTTTCTTTACCCCTTTAATTTTTGGCTTGATAGGTCTTCATTTAATTAGAATTGAATTTTCAGGAATTAAAATATTAGACGAACTTAATAAGAACATAAATACTAACAATTTTAATGCCGCCTTAAGCGTAAGTATAATTATATTAATTATTTTTAGTGTAGCACCATTACTTAATTGGTTCATTCTTGATGCTACATTTGTTGGAGATAGCAAAGAAGCTTGTACTGGTGGAGGTGCATGCTGGGTTTATATTAAAACTTGGTTTAATAGATTTATGTATGGAATGTATCCTAATGCCGAGCAATGGAGAGTAAACGCTACATTTATTATTGTTTTAGGATTAATGGCAGCAGGATATTTTTTTCCTTTAAGATACAAAAAATATTTAACTTTTTATTATGTTATATTTTTACCAATAATATCATTTTTGCTTATTTATTATTTGATATCTGGTGGAGAGTTTGGTTTAGAGTGGGTTGAAACAGGTGCTTGGGGTGGTCTTTCATTAACATTTATTGTTTCATTCT
>JAFJTK010000157.1 GCA_017880265.1 Candidatus Pelagibacter sp.
ATAGATGGTCTAGAGCATTTAGAAAATTTAAAAAAAAATAATAAAAAAGCTGTATTTATTTCTGGTCATTTTAATAATTTTGAACTTATGGCAATGGAGATAGAAAAAGCAGGAATTGAGCTGGCTGCAATCTATAGACCTTTAAATAATATTTTTTTGAACAAAACAATGGAGAAAATTAGAAAAGAAAATATTTGCAAAAATCAAATTAAAAAAGGAAGAGCTGGTAGTCGTGAAATAATTAAAAATGTAATTAAAGGTAAATCAATAGCTTTGATGATAGATCAGCGTGTTAGAGAGGGAGAAAAAGTAAAATTTTTTAACAATTTAGCAACTACCACAACAATACCTGCTCAATTAGTAAAAAAATATAATTGTGAGTTAGTACCTATTTATATTGAAAGAAAGAATTCAAATTATTTTAAAATTTATATCTCAGAACCAATCAAAATAAGCAAAACAAAGTCGATCTTAGAAATTACTGAATTTCTCAACCAAGTCCTTGAAAAAATGATTTTAAAAAATATTGATCAGTGGATCTGGACACATGATCGATGGAAAAGTTAATTGTCTTCTTTTTCTCTTTTAATTGAAGATTCTACATAAGAAAAATAGGCCTCTTGCTTTTCGACATTCCAATAATTCAAACTTTCCAAAGGGATTTTTTTTTTAGAAATTGCACAAATCACATGGTCACCTTCTTCAATGATTTGAAAATTATTTGGCATATATTTTAATTTAGCTAATTTATTTTTCATTTATAAGATATATAAATATTAATATGAAAATTGCAATTATAGGTAACGGTGGTAGAGAGCACGCATTAGCCTCATCAATATCTAAATCTTCTTCTGTAAAAGAAATTTTTTGTATTCCAGGAAATGCTGGAACTTCAAAAATTGCAACTAATGTTATGCTAGATATTGATGAATTTGACAAAGTACATAAATTCATTAATGACAATTCTATAGATTTAGTTGTCGTAGGTCCTGAACAACCTTTGGTAAATGGAATTGTAGACTATTTAGAAAAGTTTGACATAAAAGTGTTTGGACCTAACAAAGTTGCTTCTCAGCTAGAAGGATCTAAAATCTTTACAAAAAAACTCTGTCAAAAATACAATATTCCTACTGCTAACTTTGGTATTTTTGAAAATAAAACTGATGCTAAAAAATTTTTAGAAAATGCTAAATATCCAAATGTAATTAAAGCTGACAATCTAGCTGCAGGAAAAGGGGTTTATATTTGTAATGATGAACAAGAAAGTTTCATGGCAGTAGAAGAAATATTTAATGGAAAATTTGGAGAAGCTAAAAATGTTCTTATAGAAGAATTTCTTAAAGGTGAAGAAATGAGCTATTTTATAATTAGTGATGGAACTACCTTTAAAAGTTTTGAAACTGCACAAGATCATAAAAGAGTTTTTGAAGGAGACACTGGTAAAAATACCGGTGGAATGGGTGCCTACTCACCTTCTAGGCTTATAAACAATGATTTAGAGGATAAGATTTTAAGTAAAATTATTAAACCTACTCTTAAGGGGCTAAAAGATCTTGGAACTGACTATAAAGGTTTTTTATATGCTGGTTTAATGATTGTTGAAAATGAGCCTTATCTAATCGAATATAATGTTCGAATGGGAGATCCTGAGTGTCAAACGATTCTCCCAAAACTAAAAACTAATTTAGTTCAAATACTTGAGGCTTGTTGTGATAAAAAACTTGCAGATATAAATATTGAATGGACTAATAAAAAAAGTTTATGTGTTGTTTTGTGTTCAAAAGGATATCCAGACACATATCAAAAGAATATCTTAATAGATAATATTGAAAATTTAAATATAGATGAAAATAATTTCATTTTTCATGCTGGAACTAAAAAAGAAAATGATAAAATATATGCAACAGGAGGACGTGTACTAAATTTTATCTCACTCTCAGATGATTTTTTGCAAGCTAGAGATAAGGTGCATGAATATATAAAAAAACTAGATTGGAGCGGTGGATTTTATAGAAGAGATATTGGCTTTAAAGTTATTGATTAATGAGAGTCATAGGTGGAAAATTTAAAGGAAAGAAACTAATTGAACCTAGAGATAAAGAAACAAGACCATTAAAAGATCTTACTAAAGAGTCTATATTTAACATAATTAATCACTCAAATAAGTTTTCAATCGATTTAAAAAAAGCACAAGTTTTAGATCTATTTTCTGGAGTTGGTTCATTTGGTATCGAATGTCTTTCTCAAGGAGCAAGTCATGTGACATTTATAGAGAAATATGAAGCTGTTTTACCAATTTTAAAAAAAAATTTAGATAATTTAAAATCAGAAATTAATTATGAAATTATTGAGTCAGATATTTTAAATAGACTTGAATTCAAAAGTTTAAAATTAACTTATGATCTGATCTTTTTAGATCCTCCCTATAAAGAAAAAGCCTTAGAAAATATTCTAAGCAAAATAATTAATAATAAAATACTTAACGATAATGGCATAATAATTATTCATCGACACAAAAAAGAAATAGACACATTTCCAGAAAATTTTCATTTAATTGATGAAAAAAAATATGGAATTTCAAAAATTATTTTTGGGTCTTGCTCTTAGATTAGAATTTTTTTAGTTTCTTTTTTTATAAGTTCTACAGCTGGTTGATCAAAGGGATTAACCTTCAAACTCTTACCAATTAGTATGGTTTCAAGAATAAAAAAACAAAAAAGTTCTCCTAGCGTTTTTTCATCTCTTTTTTTTATTTCAAAACTTCTGAAAGGAATATTCTTCTTTTTAAAAACAAATTCTGTTGCTTTTTTTTGAGCATACATAATTTGGTTAATATCCTTATTTTTTAAAAACTTTTGCTCCAATAAAACTCTTTCATTGTTTATTTTAGGTGAATTTTTTTCATGTGAGTAAAAAAATGTAAAAAAATTATTTTTAAAACCATCTAGATACAATTGCATCACACTATGATTATCTTTTGGCATAACAGAAATTATAGGAAGTATACCTTTTTTTTTCTTTCCAAGGCTTTCAGCAACTAATTGTTGATACCAATTAAATAGATTGGTTGATTGCTCATCATAATTAATAATAATTGAGTTAAATTTTTTTGCTTTCAAAAAATAAACTGTGGATTCTACATTTGAAATCAACGCATTCATGAAAGACTTATTTTTTACTAAATTATTTAATTGTCTGAAGTTTTTATAATTTAGTCCCATTAATTCTGCAGGCAACATCCCGACCTCTGACAAAACAGAATATCTCCCACCTATAAAATTATTATGATCAACAACTTCTGCTTTTAGTTTTTCTGCAAGTAAACTTAAATAACTCTTTTTTTTCTCTGTTATAATTAAATTTTTATCTTTTTTTTTTATTAAAATATTAGCATTTACGATCGTTTCAGTTGTATTTCCTGATTTAGATATAATTAAATTATTAAGGTTTTTTTTTGCTTTATTATTTTTAAAAGCATTTAAATTATCGACAAATATAAAATTTTTCTTAATTTTTTTTTTTAAAAAATCATAAATT
>JAFJTK010000125.1 GCA_017880265.1 Candidatus Pelagibacter sp.
TCTATCACAAAGAATAGTTACAATCGTCTTTCCAGGACCCAATTCTTTACCCAATCTAATTGCACCAGCAATATTAATTCCACAGCTAGTACCAAGGCTTAATCCCTCATTTTGAATTAAATCATAAAGAATAGGTAATGCTTCATGATCATCAATTGAATAAGCATCATCAATTTTAGCTTCTCCAAAGTTTTTAGTTACCCTACTAGATCCAATTCCCTCAGTAATTGACCCACCTTCAGATTTTAACTCTCCATTCTTTATATAGTTGTAAAGAGCAGATCCTTTAGGGTCTGATAGATATATTTTAATATCTTTATTCTTTTCTTTAAGAGCATTACTAACACCTGAAATGGTTCCACCTGTTCCAGATGAACATACAAATCCATCCACTTTACCATCTGTCTGTTTCCAAATCTCTTGTCCAGTTCCCTCATAATGACCTTTAGCATTTGCAGTGTTATCAAACTGGTTAGCCCAGATAACACCATTATTATTTGAAGGTCTTAATTCATCTGCAAGTCTTGCTGCAACTTTTACAAAGTTATTGTCATCCTTGTAAGGTTTAGGAGCAACCAATCTAAGTTCAGCACCTAAATTTCTAAGTAGATCTTTTTTCTCTTGAGTTTGATTATCGTTCATTACGATAATTGTTTTATAGCCTAAAGAATTTCCTAGAAGTCCTAATCCAATTCCTGTATTCCCCGCTGTACCTTCAACAACCGTTCCACCTTTCGATATTAATTTTTTCTCTTGAGCGTCTTTAATTAATGCTAAAGCTGCTCTGTCTTTAACTGACCCACCTGGATTTAAGAATTCGGCTTTTCCATAAATGTTACATCCTGTAATTTCGGATGCAGCTCTTAATTTTATTAGAGGAGTATTTCCAATTCCTGAAATAAAATCATTTTGAATATTACTCATTACTCTGATTTTGTATCACTATCTGGAGTAATACCATAAGGTTTGAATTCACTATCAGCTAATCCAACGTTTTTTGCAGGTATCCCTACCATTACTGCTTTTTCTGGAACATCTTTAGTGATTACTGCATTAGCTCCAATTTTTGCACATCTTCCAACTCTAACAGGACCTAGAACTTGTGCGCCAGAGCCTATCACCACTTCATCTTCAATTGTTGGATGTCTCTTTATATTACGTTGGTCATTTGAATTTATACTTGGAGCAATTCCACCTAATGTTACCATATGATAGATAGTTACATTGTCACCAATTTCGGATGTTTCTCCAATTACAACACCCATTCCATGATCGATGAATAAATTTTTTCCAATTTTAGCTCTTGGATGAATTTCAATACCAGTTAGAAATCTTGAGAACTGAGAAATAATTCGAGCTATCAAATCAAATTTTGCAACACTAAAAAAATTTGCAATTCTATGAAAGAACACTGCTTTTACACCTGGATAAGTTAAAATCAGACTAAGTTTGGACTTAGCAGCAGGATCTCGATCAATTATAGATTGTAGAAAGTTGCTCATTTTAGTTAATTAAATTTGACTTATTGATTATAAAATTAGCTTTTATATAGTGTATTAAATCAAAATTTAAAGGGTTTAACTTATGTATAAAAATACCAATTGTTTTCATTTAGCAGTACCTTGTGGTGATTTAGAGACTGCAAAAAAATTTTACAGCGAAGCATTAGGCTGCAGATTAGATAATTCTGCTCAAGAATGGGCTGATGTTGATTTTTGGGGAAATGAGCTAACTCTTCATGCAAGTGAACATAAATTAGACAATGAAAGACACGATGTCGATATGGGAAATGTATCAGTCCCACACTTTGGTGTGCACTTATCAAGAAAAGATTTTGATGCTCTTAAGCAAAGACTAAAAGATAATGGAACTAAATATTATGATGAGCCTTATCTAAGATTTAAGGGGACGAAATATGAGCAAGAAACTTTTTTTGTTAAAGACCCTAACGAAAATATTTTAGAGATAAAAACTTTAACAGCTAATCCAGATTAATCTTTAATAAATTATAAATGAGCAAAAAGTTTCATAAGTACGCTGAAACTTTATATCATTTAATTAACTTTAGACTTTCCCAATATAAACAATCTAAATCTATGCTTAAAATGGATTACGACACATTCATGATAGTATCTTGTATTGGGGCACATGCATTAAAAACTAATATTAACACTAAAGATGACTGGGAATCAGTTTGGGAAATTACAAGAGCAAAAAATCTTAATAAATTTTATAAAAAAAAAAAATTAACAATCTTTGCTTTAGCAAACCTTATTGGAATTCCAACTGAGACAGTTCGAAGAAAAATTGAGACATTAAAAAAAAAAAAATTAATTAGCAACAATAGCAAATTGGGTTTAGTGCCAACTGAAAAAATCGAGGAGTTGATGAAACCATTTGCATTAAATGAAGTAGATGAGCTATCTAGTTTCTTAAGGTCTTTAGATAAGCATGGATCTTTAGACGCACTTTTAGACAAACAATATAAAACCTTAGGATAGTTAGAAATTAGACTCATTTGGTTTTAATAAATACCCATTTTGGGTTTTTTTTAATTGGATTAATTATTTATTTTTAATAATAATTAAGAATGCTTAATAAAAAATTTTTAATCTTAATTTTATCTCTTTGTGTTTTTTCTACTACAAGTGCAAAAGATATTTCTGAATTATTAAGCAACATGATTCCAGGAGAAGGATTAACAGAAGCTTCAATTCAAATAAATGAAGATGATAATCCTGATATAGAGATACTTGCAGTTAGAGATTTAAATTCAGAAGAATATTCAAATACCTTCACCCAGTTTAGTTTGCATAGTCAAGAGTCTAATGGTCATGACAGAATTATAGGTAACCTTGGATTTGGCTATAGAAAATTATCAGATGATAAATCTAATTTGTTTGGAATAAATGCTTTTATAGATAATGATTTTGAAGCAGAACACCAAAGAGCAAGCATTGGATTTGAAGCAAAAGGAGCTTACTTAGATCTTTCAATAAACAGCTATCATGCTTTGACTAATCCAAAAACTTATAAAGGAAGTAAAGAAGAAGTTTTATCAGGACAAACTATAGATTTAGCAACTCAAATACCTTATGCGCCTTGGGCAAAATTAAATTATCAAAGTTATTCATGGGAAGCTGTTAAAGCTTCAACAGACACAGAAGGATATTCTTTAGGTCTTGAAACTTATTTAACTCCTTCTTTAGCATTAGAATTAAAAAATGATTATAACGATAGTGATGCTGTTGATGACGAATTCACATATAAACTAACTTTTGTTCATCCACCAAGAAATGATGGCAAATCAATGCAAGATGGTTTTTCAAATTTAGCATTTGAGAAACAAAATATGGAGTCTAAATTAAAAGACAAAGTTCAAAGAGACAATAATATTGTAATAGAAATTCAAGGATCAGTAATAGTAACTAGTAAATAATATGAAAAAACTCTTATACTTATTTTTATTTATATTTTTAATTTTTAGTATACTTTATACTAATGACGTAAACGAAGAATTACAAATATCTAATA
>JAFJTK010000111.1 GCA_017880265.1 Candidatus Pelagibacter sp.
AGCATTTGTCTTAATATAGTTTCAATATGTTTGTCATTTATAATTACACCTTGTAATCTATAGACTTCTTGAACTTGGTTAACAAAATATTCTGTTAATTCTTTAATTCCCAATACTCTTAAAATATCGTGAGGTAATGGTTGTCCATCAAGTAAGTATTCACCCTTTTGAATTTTTTCACCTGGGTTAAAATTAATATGTTTACCTTTTGGAATTAAATAATTCGAAGGTTCGGCTCCATCTTCTGGAACAATAGATACTCTTTGTTTTCCTCTAACCTCTTTACCAAATACTACTTGTCCATCATTTTCAGCAATGATAGCGCTATCTTTTGCTTTTCTTGCTTCAAATAACTCAGCAACTCTTGGTAGTCCACCTGTAATATCTTTTGTCTTAGTAGTTTCTTTTGGAAGTCTTGCGATCACATCTCCAGCAAAAACTTTTTGACCATCTTTGATAGAAAGAATTGAGTCAGGTACTAGATAATATCTTGCTTCATTATCATCAGCTTTTTTAATTACATTTCCTTTTTCATCTCTAAGAGTAATTCTAGGTTTTAAATCTGTGCTTTTAGATTGTGCTCTCCAATCAATCACCGATTTAGAAGAAATACCTGTCGCGTCATCAGTAGTTTCTTGAATTGAAACTCCATCAATTAAATCAACAAAACTAGCAGTTCCACTTTTTTCAGCTATTACTGGAGTTGTGTATGGATCCCATTCACAAATTTTTGTATTAGCTTTAATTTTATCACCATTATTAAAAAATAATCTTGATCCATAGGCAACTTTATAAACAGCAATTTGTACTCCATTATCATCTTCAATTGATAACTGAGTATTTCTACCCATAACAATTAAGTTTTTCTTAGAGTCTTCTAAAATATTTGAGTTTAAAATCTTGAGTGTACCTTCATTTTTACTTACTATTTGAGACTCTTGTTTAACTGATGCTGTTCCACCAACGTGGAAAGTTCTCATAGTTAACTGAGTACCTGGTTCACCAATTGATTGAGCAGAGATCATACCAATTGCTTCTCCAACGTGCACCATTTTACCTCTAGAAAGGTCTCTTCCATAACAAGTTGAGCAAACACCTTCTTTTGAACTACATGTCATTACTGAGTAAACTTTTATCGATTTAACACCTGCTGCATCAATTAGATCACAACCTGCTTCATCAATCATTTTTGATTTTTTAATTACAACTTCACCTGTAAGTGGATTTTTAACATCAGCTGCAGCAACTCTTCCTAAAGCTCTTTCAGATAAACTTACAACAACATTTCCACCTTCTAAAATCTCTGAAAGTTCAATAAATCCTGGATCATCACATTGAACTTTTGTAATTGTTAAATCTTGAGCAACATCACAAAGCCTTCTAGTCAAATAACCTGAGCTTGCAGTTTTAAGGGCTGTATCAGCAAGACCTTTTCTAGCTCCGTGAGTAGAATTAAAATATTCTAACGCTGTTAAACCTTCTTTAAAGTTTGAGATAATTGGGCTTTCGATAATTTCACCTGAAGGTTTTGCAATCAAACCTCTCATACCAGCTAACTGCTTCATCTGTGCTGCAGATCCTCTAGCACCACTATCAGCCATCATATAAACTGAATTAATTTTTAAACCTTCTGGAGTTTTTTCAGTAGCAGAAATACCCTTCATCATTTCACCTGCAACTTTATCGGTACATTTTGACCAAGCGTCTACTACTTTGTTATACTTCTCACCTCTTGTGATTAAGCCTTCAGAATATTGATTTTCATAATCTGCAATTAATCCTTTTGTGTCTTCAATTAGTTGAGTTTTACTCTCTGGAATTACTAGGTCATCTTTTCCAAATGAAATTCCAGCTTTGAATGCATGCTTAAATCCTAAATCTTTTAATTTGTCACAAAATATAACTGTAGTTTTTTGTCCACAAAATCTGAAAACGATATCAATAATTTCAGAAACAACTTTCTTAGGTAACAATCTGTCTACTAAAGAGAATTTAATATTACTATTTTTTGGAAGTAAATTTGCTAATAAAAATCGTCCAGCTGTTGATGTATATTTTTCAAATTTTTTATTTCCATTTTCATCAACAGTTTCAATTCTTGATATAATTGTGTTGTGAACTTTAATTTGATCTGAAGCTAAAGCAAATTCAATTGCATCAACATCAACAAAATATCCAGAAGGTTTATCAGTCATTGGTTCTTGAGATAGGTAATAAATACCTAAAATCATATCCTGACTTGGTACTATGATTGGTTTTCCATTAGATGGAGATAAAATATTATTTGTTGAAAGCATTAATATTCTTGCTTCTAATTGAGCTTCTAAACTTAATGGAACGTGAACAGCCATTTGGTCACCGTCAAAGTCAGCATTAAATGCAGCACAAGTTAAAGGGTGCAATTCAATTGCATCACCTTCAATAAGTTTAGGTTCAAATGCTTGAACTCCTAATCTATGAAGTGTTGGAGCTCTGTTTAAAATTACAGGATGCTCTCTAACAATTAATTCTAACGCATCCCAAACAGCATTTGTTTCTTTTTCAACTAATTTTTTAGCCTGTTTAATTGTTGATGCTAATCCAAGTTTATTCAATCTTGCGTATAAAAATGGTTTGAATAATTCAAGAGCCATTTTTTTAGGTAATCCACACTCATGAAGTTTTAGGTCTGGACCAACAACAATTACAGATCTTCCTGAATAATCAACTCTTTTACCAAGTAAGTTTTGTCTAAATCTTCCTTGTTTTCCTTTAAGCATTTCTGCTAGAGATTTAAGAGGTCGTTTTCCTGTTCCTGTAATTACCCTTCCTCTTCTACCATTATCAAATAGTGCATCAACTGACTCTTGAAGCATTCTTTTTTCATTTCTAACAATGATGTCTGGAGCTTTAAGGTCCATTAATCTTTTTAATCTATTATTTCTGTTAATTACTCTTCTATAAAGGTCATTCAAATCTGAAGTAGCAAATCTACCACCATCTAATGGTACTAATGGTCTTAATTCAGGTGGAATTACTGGCACAACAGTTAAAATCATCCATTCAGGTTTTTGCCCTGTTTCAATAAACGACTCTACTAATTTTAGTCTTTTAATTGCTCTTTCTTCATTAACTTTTGATTTTGTTTCTTTAATAAAATTAACAAGATTTTTTCTCTCTAATTCTAAATCTAGATTTTTTAACATCTCAAGAACTGCTTCAGCACCAATTCCAGCTGTAAATGACTCTTCACCAAATTCATCCTGGTATTTTGCAAGTTCTTCTTCATTTAGAAGTTGATTTTTCTGTAATCCAGTTAAACCAGGCTCAATTACGATAAAGTTTTCAAAGTACAATACTCTTTCTATTTCTTTAAGCTTCATATCAACTGCTAAAGCTATTCTGCTAGGCAAAGATTTTAAAAACCAAATGTGGGCAACAGGTGTAGCTAAATTAATGTGACCCATTCTTTCTCTACGAACATTAGATTTTGTTACTTCAACACCACATTTTTCACAAATAATTCCTCTGAATTTCATTCGTTTGTATTTTCCACACAAACATTCGTAATCTTTAATTGGTCCAAAAATTCTAGCACAAAATAGACCGTCTTTTTCAGGTCTAAAAGTTCTATAATTTATCGTCTCTGGTTTTTTAATTTCACCAAAAGTCCAAGATTTAATTTTTTCAGGACTTGCTAAAGAAATTTTGATGCTATTAAAATTTTGAGCTTCAGAAATTTCAGTGTTTTTAAATAAATCTGTTAATTCTTTTTTCATTTTTAATTTAGCTCCACGTTTAATGCTAATGATTTAATTTCTTTAACTAAGACGTTGAATGACTCTGGAATACCAGACTCGAAATTTTCTTCACCTTTAACTATAGTTTCGTAAACTTTAACCCTACCAGCAACATCGTCTGATTTAACAGTTAATATTTCTTGAAGCGTATAAGATGCACCATAAGCTTCTAAAGCCCAGACTTCCATCTCACCAAATCTTTGACCACCTAATTGAGCCTTACCACCTAATGGTTGTTGTGTAACCAAACTATAAGGTCCTGTTGATCTTGCATGAATTTTATCTTCAACTAAATGATGGAGTTTAAGCATATAGATAATTCCAACAGTCACGGGTCTATCAAATCTTTCACCTGTTCTTCCATCCCATAGATATGTTTGTCCAGATCCCGGTAGTTTAGCTAATTCTAACATTTCAGTTACATTTTTTTCTTTGGCTCCATCAAACACAGGAGTTGATATAGCTATACCGTTCTGCAAATTTTCACATAAATCTTTAAATTCTGGTTTTGATAACTTTTCAACTTTGTCATTAAAAATTTCTTCACCATAAACTGATTTCAAAAATTTTGATATTTTTTCAGTTTTTTCAATTTTTTTATTATTTTCGTTAACTAGTCTTTTAACCTCTTCACCAAATTCTTTACAAGCCCATCCCAAATGAGTTTCTAAAATTTGACCAACATTCATACGACTAGGTACCCCAAGTGGATTTAAAACTATATCTACAGGTCGTCCATCTTCTCTGTATGGCATATCTTCTACAGGAACGATTTTACTAACAACTCCTTTATTACCATGTCTACCTGACATCTTATCTCCTGGTCTTAGTCTTCTTTTAATTGCAACAAAAACTTTAACCATCTTCATAACGCTTGGTAATAAATCATCACCACTTCTAATTTTTAATACTTTATCTTCAAATCTTTCAGTAATATCTTGTTTCGCTTTATTGTATTGATCCTTAAGCTGAGCTAATGTTGCTTCATCGTTAACATTTCCTACACTTATTTTGAATACATCGTTAATTGAGAGTTTATCAATCGTTTCAAAATCTAATTTAGTGCCTTCAGGTAGATCTTTAACTTTTTTAGTTAAAGCAGAACCTGATAAGAATTGTGAAGCTCTTTGTTTAATACTTCTCTCTAAAATTTCTTCTTCAACAATTTTATCTTGTTGAACTTGTTCAATTTCAGCTCTTTCGATTGTAATAGATCTTTCGTCTTTCTCTATTCCATGTCTATTAAATACTCTAACGTCAACAACAGTACCGCTACTACCTCTAGACATTCTTAATGAAGTATCTGTAACATCTATTGCTTTTTCTCCAAAAATTGATCTTAAAAGTTTTTCTTCAGGTCCAGAAGCTGAGTCTCCTTTTGGAGTTACTTTTCCAACTAGGATATCACCTGCATTAACTTCAGCACCAATATAAACTATTCCTGATTCATCAAGGTTTTTTAGCGCTTCTTCATTAACATTCGGAATGTCTCTTGTAATATCTTCTTCACCCAATTTAGTGTCTCTGGCCATAATTTCATATTCAACAATATGAACAGATGTGAATACATCATCAGTTACACATCTTTCTGAGATTAAAATTGAGTCTTCAAAATTGTAACCTTGCCATGGCATAAATGCGACTGTCACGTTTTTACCTAATGCCAATTCACCTAATTTTGTAGATGGACCATCGGCTATAATATCTCCAGATTTAACCTTGTCTCCTACTCTTACTAAAGGTTTTTGATTTATACATGTATTTTGGTTTGATCTTTTAAATTTTTGTAAATTGTAAATATCAACTCCTGATTTAGAAAAATCAGTTTCTTCTGTTGCTTTAATTACAATTCTTTTACCGTCAATTTTGTCTACTGTACCATCTCTTTTTGCAACAATAGTAACACCAGAATCTAAAGCAACATCACTTTCAATACCTGTTCCAACTAATGGAGACTCGGGTTTTAATAGTGGAACTGCTTGTCTCATCATGTTTGATCCCATCAAAGCTCTGTTCGCATCGTCATTTTCTAAGAAAGGTATTAATGATGCAGCAACTGAAACAAGTTGCTTAGGTGATACATCGATATAATCAATAGTGTCTGGTTTAGCTAAAAGGAAATTTAAGTTTTGTCTGCAAGAAACTAGTTCCTCTATAATTTTTCCATTTTTGTCTAATTTTGTATTTGCTTGTGCAATGGTAAATTTTGTTTCTTCCATTGCAGATAAATATTCAACATTATTTTGAACAACACCGTCTTTAACTTTTTTATATGGACTTTCAATAAATCCGTATTTATTAATTTTTGCATAAGTTGATAAACTGTTTATCAAACCAATGTTTGGTCCTTCTGGAGTTTCAATCGGACAAATTCTTCCATAATGAGTTGGGTGAACGTCACGAACTTCAAAACCAGCTCTTTCTCTTGTTAAACCACCAGGTCCTAATGCTGAAACTCTTCTTTTATGAGTAATCTCAGATAATGGATTTGTTTGATCCATAAACTGTGAAAGTTGAGAGCTTGCAAAAAAATCTTTTAAAGAAACTGTTAAAGGTTTAGCGTTGATTAAATCTTGAGGCATTGCTGACTCAACATCTAACGTTGTCATTTTTTCTTTAATAGCTCTTTCCATTCGGTAAACACCAATACGAGCTTGATTTTCAACTAATTCACCAACAGAACGTACTCTTCTGTTTCCTAAGTGATCAATATCATCAACTTCATCTTTACCATCTCTTAAGTCCAACATTTTATGAACGATAGCAATAATGTCATCGTTTCTTAAAATTGTAATTTTATCAGAACATTCCTGCTCTAATCTAGAATTCATTTTTACTCTACCAACATCAGAAAGGTCATATCTGTCGGAGCTAAAGAAAAGATTGTTAAAAATTTGAGTAGCTATTTCAATTGTTGGAGGCTCACCAGGTCTAAGCATTTTATAGATTTCTGTAATAGCCTCATCTTTTGAATTATTTTTATCATTTAAAATAGTGGTTAATAAATAAGGACCTTTGTTAATAGAATTTGTTACAGAAATTTGTAAAGAATGAATATTTGCATCTAATATTTGTTGAATTACAGCATCATTAAGCTCTGTACCAATTGCAAATGTTCCCTCTTCCTCATCATTTACCTTAACGTCTCTATGTAAAAATTTACCAAATAAAGATTCTCTTGATACTAAAATGTCTTTTAGCCCATCATTTGCTAATTTTTTTGCATTTAAAAAGTTAATTTTATCACCTAATTTTATTACAACTTCTCCCGTTTTTGCATCAATTACTTCTTCCGAAAAGTTTTTAGCTTTATAGTTTTCAGGATTAAATTTTGTTTTCCATTTTTCAGTTTTTGGATCAAATGTATATGTTTCATTTGCATAAAACTCATCTGCAATTTCTGCTTTAGAATAGCCTAATGCTAATAATAAAGTTGAAGCAAAAATTTTCTTTTTTCTATCAATTTTAAAATATAAAAAATCTTTAACATCATATTCAAAATCTAACCAAGATCCCCTGTTTGGTATAACTCTACAATTAAATAATAGTTTACCACTTGCATGAGTTTTTCCCTTATCATGATCAAAAAATACACCCGGGCTTCTGTGCATTTGGTTAACAACAACCCTTTGAACGCCATTAGTAATAAATGTACCGCTGTTAGTCATCATGGGAACTTCTCCCATGTAAACTTCTTGTTCTTTTGCAGATAAAATATCTTTAGTATTGTTCTCTTGATCTATTTCATAAACAACTAATCTTAATGTACATTTAAGAGCTGAAGAATAAGTTAAACCTCTTGTGATACACTCTTCAACATCAAATTTTGGTTTATCTAATCTATAAGAAACATATTCTAATGTTGCTTTGTCATTTAAATCTTCAATTGGAAAAATACTTTTAAAAACTCTATCAAAACCTTTAGTTAATTCAGCCTCAGAATGAAATTCAGTTAATTCTTTATAAGAGTTTTTTTGAACTTCGATTAGATTTGGAATAGATAAACTTTCTTTTAGTTTACCAAAACTTTTTCTTATGTTTTTCTTTTCAGTAAAAGATAATTGCATTTATATTTAGTAATACTGATTAAAAATAATCAGTATTTGAATTCTTTCTTATTAATTTATTTAAGTTCTACTTTTGCGCCTGCAGCTTCTAACTTAGCTTTGATCTCTTCAGCTTCTTTTTTATTAACACCAGATTTAACTTCTTTTGGTGCACCCTCTACAAGATCTTTAGCTTCTTTTAAACCTAATGAAGTTGCTGCTCTAACTTCTTTAATAACATTAATTTTTTTGTCCCCTGCTGCTACAAGCATAATTGTAAAATCATCTTTATCTTCTGCTGGAGCTGCACCACCTGCTGCTGCTGGAGCCGCTGCTGCCATTGGAGTTACACCCCATTTTTCTTCTAATTGTTTTGATAACTCTGCTGCTTCTGCAACAGTCAAACTTGAAAGGTCTTCAATAATTTTATTTAGGTCAGGCATAATTTACTCTTTGGGTTGTGTTTCAGAATTTTCTGCCGACAAACTACTCATTTTTTCCGAGTATGCAAGCAAAATACTCACTAATTTTGATGCTGGAGCATTTAAAATACCAACAATATTTGCTCTCGCTTCGTCTAAAGTTGGTAAACTAGCAACATTTTGGACACCAGCCTGATCTAAGACCTCATTATCCATTATACCGCCAATTAATTTTAAATTTTCGTTATCTTTTGCAAATTTTGATAAAATTCTTGCTGACATTATAGCATCTTCACCAAATGCAACTGCAGTTGGACCTGTAAATAAATTTGATAAATCTTTACACTTAGTTTTTTCCAAAGCTAATTTAGTTATTCTGTTTTTTGTTATTTTGAAGATTATTCCATGCTCTCTCATTTTTGCTCTTAACTCATCTAATTGAGTCATCGTTAAACCTTGGTAATGAGTAACCATCACAGCTTTACTATTCTCAAACTGAGTAGTCATTTCTGAAATATAATTCTTTTTTTGTTCTTTCGTTAACATGATTATATCGACTTCCCTAATTTAACTTTATATGAAACACCCATTGATGAAGTTACAAAAGTATTTTTAATTAAATCACCTTTTAGAGTATTGTTAGATTTTTCCTTCTCTAAAGCATCTAAAATTGCATGAAAGTTTTTTAATAATTGATCATCATGAAATGATTTTTTTCCAATGCTAACACCAATGTTACCATCTTTATCATTTCTAATCTCAACTTGACCAGATTTAGCATTAGTTACAGCTTCTTTAATATTTTCAGAAACAGAACCAAGTTTTGGATTTGGCATCAATCCTTTTGGACCTAACACTTTACCTAGTTTTGAAAGTTTAATCATCATACCAGGTGTACAAATTAATTTTTCAAAATTTAATTCACCACCTTTAATTTTTTCGACAAATTCATCACTTCCAACAATGTCTGCTCCTGCATCTTTAGCTTCTTGAGCTTTATTGTCTTCACAAACTACAGCAACTTTAACCTTTTTACCAGTTCCACCAGGTAAGTTAACAACAGTTCTAATATTAACTTCACTTTTTTTTTGTTTGTTGTTTATTTGAAAACTTAAATCTAACGACTCGTCAAATTTAGTAGTACAATTTTTTTTAACTTCAGGTAATAATTTTTCAATTACCTCTGCATTTAAATCTTTTGTTTTTTCAGGTAACTTTTTATATCTTTTTGATGGCATTATTCTTTTACCTCTATACCCATAGATCTAGCTGAGCCTGCTATAATTTTTACTGCTTCCTCTAAATCATGAGCGTTTAAGTCATTCATTTTTTGATTAGCAATGTCTTCTAATTGTTTTTTTGAAATTGATGCAACAATATTTCTACCTGGCTCTTTAGATCCACCTTTAAGTTTTACAGCTTCTTTAATAAAGAACGATGCTGGTGGGGATTTAATTTTAAAATCAAATTTTTTATCTTTATAAACTGTAATCTCTACTGGAACTGGTTTTCCAGCCATTGATTTTGTTTTATCATTAAAAGCTTTACAAAATTCCATGATGTTTACACCACGTTGTCCTAAAGCAGGCCCAACTGGAGGTGCGGGGTTTGCTTGACCACCTTTAATTTGTAACTTTATAAATCCACTAATTTCTTTTGCCATTAACTTACTTTCTCAACTTGGTTATATTCTAAATCTACTGGTGTTGGACGTCCAAATATAGAAACTGAGACCTTAAGTCTAGACTTTTCTTCATCTATATCTTCCACCATTCCACTGAATGACGCAAAAGGACCATCAACAACCTGAACTTTTTCACCAACGCTGTACTCTATACCAGATTTTGGCTGAGCCACACCATCTTTTATTTGACCTAATATTTTTTCAATTTCTTTATCAGAAACTGGAACTGGAATACCCTTAGAGCCTAAAAATCCACTTACTCTCTTAATATTTTTAATCATGTGATAAATGCTATTATCCATCTCACTCTTTATAAGCACATATCCAGGGAAATATTTTTTCTTACGTTGAATTCTTTTTCCTCTTTTAACTTCTGTTACATCATGTGTTGGAACAATAATTTCTTCAAACTTTTCACCAATTTTAGCTTTATCAGCCTCTTCTTTAATTAATCCAGCAACTTTGTTTTCAAAGCTTGAGTGTGATTGAACAATGTACCAATTTTTCATTAAATACTTACCTTAAGTAGTAGTTCTAGAAAAAACTTTAAAACTTGATCCAAAAGAAGAAAAAATAATGACATTACAACGGCCATTGCAAAAACCATTAATGCTCCCTGTAAAGTCTCTTTCCATGTAGGCCATGAAACTTTAAAAGCCTCTTGTTTTACTTCCTGAATAAATTTCATTGGGTTTTTCATAATTTTTAAGCTCTAATTGGCAGGAGCGGAGGGACTCGAACCCTCAGCCTCCGGTTTTGGAGACCGGCGCTCTACCAATTGAGCTACACTCCTATTTATAGAGTTACTCTATAATTTTTGTTACTACTCCTGCTCCAACAGTTCTTCCACCTTCTCTAATAGCAAAGTTTAATTGTTCTGCCATTGCAATTGGTGTGATCAACTTAACAGTAAATTTAGCATCATCACCTGGCATAACCATTTCTGTACCAGCTGGTAATTCTACTTCTCCTGTTACGTCTGTTGTTCTAAAGTAAAACTGTGGTCTGTATTTAGTAAAGAAAGGAGTGTGTCTTCCACCCTCATCTTTTTTAAGTACATACGCTTGAGCTTCAAATTTAGTGTGAGGAGTAATTGAACCAGGCTTACAAAGAACTTGACCTCTTTCGATGTCAGATCTTTCAATACCTCTCAATAAAATTCCTACGTTGTCACCAGCTTCACCTGAGTCTAAAAGTTTTCTAAACATTTCAACACCAGTACATACTGATTTTTTTGTTTCTTTAATTCCAACGATTTCAACTTCTTCACCAGTTTTAATTACACCTGATTCTATTCTTCCAGTTGCAACTGTTCCTCTTCCTGAAATTGAAAATACATCCTCAACAGGCATCAAGAATGGTTTGTCAACATCTCTAGCTGGTTGTGGAATGTGTTCGTCAACAGCTTTCATTAATTCTAAAATTGAATTTTTTCCAATTTCATCATCTCTTTTTTCTACTGCTGCTAAAGCTGAACCTTTAATAATTGGAGTTTTATCTCCAGGATATTTGTATGAAGTTAGAAGTTCTCTAATTTCTTCTTCAACAAGTTCAATCATATCTTTATCATCAACTTGGTCTACTTTATTTAAGTAAACAACAATTGCTGGGATACCAACTTGTCTTCCTAAAAGAATGTGCTCTCTTGTTTGAGGCATAGGACCATCAGCAGCGTTAACTACTAAAATTGCTCCATCCATTTGTGCAGCACCAGTGATCATGTTTTTAACATAGTCAGCGTGACCTGGACAATCTACGTGAGCGTAATGTCTTTTTTCAGTTTCATATTCAACGTGTGCAGTTGAAATTGTAATTCCTCTTTCTTTTTCTTCAGGAGCTTTATCGATTTGATCATAAGCTACCGCTGTTCCTCCACCTGCTTCTGCTAAAGTGATTGTGATAGCTGCAGTAAGAGTTGTTTTACCATGGTCGACATGACCAATAGTCCCAATGTTACAGTGGGGTTTATTTCTAACAAACTTTTCTTTTGACATTACTTTTTTACCTCAGTTTTTGTTTTCATTAATAATTTTTTTTTCTTGGAGCGGGTAAAGGGAATCGAACCCTTACATCCAGCTTGGAAGGCTAGCGTTCTACCATTGAACTACACCCGCACAACCCCAAGAGTAACACTCCATATCACCTAAAGTTCTATTGAATGGTGGAGGGGGAAAGATTCGAACTTTCGAAGACCGAAGTCAACGGGTTTACAGCCCGCCCCATTTGACCGCTCTGGAACCCCTCCTCTGGGGAAGTGTCCCCTGTTCAATAAAGCTTCAAACAACATGCGTTTTATATATTTTATTTATTCAAATGCAACACGTGATTTAATAGATAAATATTCAAAAAAACGTGTAAAACTCATTAAATTTTATGAATAAATCATCTTTTTTCATTGCTGGTCAACATGCTGTAATCGAAGCACTTAGAAATCCTGATCGAAAAGTTTTAAGGGTGTTTTTAACTGAAGATGCTAAGAAAAATATTCACAGAAAAAACCCAAGAAAAAATGTTTTAGAAGACGTTAAAGTTTATTTTAAATCTAAAAAAGAATTAGACAAATACACATCTAAAGAACAATTAATGCATGGAGGTTATGTTGCAGAAGTTGAACATTTAGATCAACCTGATTTAAAAGAATATATAAAAGAAAAAAAGAACTGTACTTTTGTTTGTCTAGATGAAGTAACAGATCCAAGAAATATTGGTTCATTAATTAGAAGTGCTGCATCATTTAAAATAGATGGTTTAATTATTAAAGAAAGACATTTTCCAAAAGATAGTAAGCTTATGTACAAATCTGCTAGTGGCTGCATGGAACATTTAAATATTTTTCAAGTATCTAATATCAATTCAACACTTAAAAATTTAAGAGAAAGAAATTTTTGGGTTTATGGTTTTGATGCTAGAGGAGATAAGGATTTTACAGAAGTAAAATGGGAAGGAAAAAATGTTCTCCTATTTGGATCTGAAGGATTTGGCATGAGAGAGCATACTGGTAAATATGCTGATTTCTTTGTTAAAATAGATATGAGTAAAGATATAGAAAGTTTAAATATATCTAATAGTGCAGCTATTGTTTTTCATCACCTTAGTTATTTAAAAAAAAAGAGTTGATTATTTAACAAATAATTAATAGTTATTGCGCATGCCCTTGTAGCTCAGTTGGTAGAGCAATTGATTTGTAATCAATAGGTCCGCGGTTCGAATCCGTGCGGGGGCACCACTTCACACAACAATTGTTACCAAGCAGTTAACTTCCAACAAGTATCAACATCTTCGATACGAACATAACAGCCAAGTAATGACATAATTTTAAATGCTAAAAAACCAATAAACAAAACAATTGCGACTAGAAAAATTGGATTAATTTTTTTCATTAACTCTAGCTAGTTTCATTTCTTATTTGTTCAATTTTAATCTTTTTTTGCAGACTTCTATTTTTATCATAAAGAAGATTAAATTTAATTTTGTTATTAGTTTTAACTGTAATTGATTTAGCATTTCTTACCTCTAAATTGTCTGCAACAGCACTTATGGGTCTTTTGGATGGATCTAAATTTGTGATAATAATTTTAGATTTATCATTAACTATTTTACCCTTCCATCTTCTTGGTCTAAAGGCACTTATGGGAGATATAGATAGTTTTTTTGAATGAAGACTTAAGATGGGCCCATGAACAGAAAGATTGTAAGCTGTACTCCCTGCAGGAGTTGAAACTAATACCCCATCTGAAACTAACTTTTTAATTATTTGTCTTGACCCTTGTTTAATAGATAATGATGCGGCTTGTCTACTTTGTCTTAAAATTGAAACTTCATTAATTGCTAAAGATTTTCTGGTTTGATTACTTTTATTTTTTACAATCATTTCTAAAGGAGAAATAGAAACCATATTTGCTTTAGATAGGTTTTTGATAATATTTTTTGAAGAAAATTTATTCATCAAGAAACCGTAGTTTCCTGAATTGATGCCATAAAATTGTTTTTTTGAATTCTTATTTTTTTTTAGTGTTTGAAGCATAAAACCATCACCTCCAATCACAATAATAAGATTATCTTTTTTAAATTGTTCTTGATTAAGTTTTTTAACTAAAAGTTTTTTAATTTTAGAAGATTTCGTATTTTTATCAGAAATAATCTGAAGTTTAGTCATTTAGTGGTGCCCTCGGCCAGACTCGAACTGGCACTCCGCAAGCGGCAAGGATTTTAAGTCCTTTGTGTCTACCAATT
>JAFJTK010000123.1 GCA_017880265.1 Candidatus Pelagibacter sp.
AGGTAAGCTTAAAGACAATGATAGACCATTCTAAGAGTGTGAGAATGGGAATTAAAAAAAGTTTAATGGTTGTTGATATGCCTCATAACACTTATAGAAACTCAAAAGAGGCTCTTAAAAATGCAAAAAAAATAATTTCAAATACAAAATGTGATGCAGTTAAATTAGAAGGTGGAAAAAAAATTTATAAAATTGTTAAGTTTTTAACTAAAAATAATATTGCTGTAATGGGTCATTTGGGATTACTTCCTCAAACAGATAAAACTTTTAAATTCAAAGGTAAAAAGATTTCAGAAAGAAATAAAATTTTAAAAGATGCTGAATTATTGCAATCTGCAGGAGCTTTTTCAATTGTATTAGAGTGTGTTGAGACATCTTTAGCTAAGTTAGTTACTAAAAAAATTAATATTCCAACTATTGGAATAGGTGCATCAAATAATTGTGATGGACAAATTTTAGTATTTGATGATTTAATAGGACTTAATCCAATTAATGTTAGATTTGTCAAAAAATATTCAAATATTAGAAAAGAAATGACGAAGGCTGTAGCTAACTACGCAAAAGAAGTAAGAAAGAATAAGTTTCCTTTAAAAAAACACTCTTATTAATTAAAAGTATTTTTTAAATTCTTCATTAATATTTAGAATCTCTAAATCAACTAACCCACCAATTATTAATTGAAGACCAACTATTAAAATGAATATTAGCCCCATGTAAGCTATCCAAATATGCTTTTGAATATAATTTGCCATATATGTTGCTAAAGCACCGGTTAAAACAACAGATAATACTAAGCCAAAAATCATAAAACCAAAATATTCTTTGGCTGCCGCAACAACTCCAATTACGTTATCAAAGCTGATCATGATGTCAGCAAATAAAACTTTTCCAATACTGCTAATATAAGATGGTTCTTTAGTTTTTTTAGTTTGAGATTTAACTTTGTTAATATCCACTAAATCTTTTCTTAGATCATTTACAATCCAAATTAGTAATAATCCGCCTAATATTTTAATGAAATAAAATTTAAATAAATAAGTGGCAAAAATTGCAAAGAATATTTTAAAAACAAAAGCTCCTGCAACACCCCACAAAATAATTTGTTTTCTATTTTTTGGAACAAAATTTGCTGCAATAGAACCAACTATCACAGCATTATCTGCTGTTAAGATAATAGTAATAAAGATAATTTTGGTTAATATTATGAGTTCTTCAATCAAGATTATTAATATTTAGATTTTTTGGTACCTGCTATTATTTCTTTTAACTCATTATACTCTTCACATTTACAATTTTCTAATATTTTTAATCTTTCTTTAGCTAAATCAATTCTGTCTGTAGCAACATAGAGTTCACCTAGATATTCATTAATTCCAACATGGTTTGGATTTATTTCTAAACCTAAAAGATAATATTTTTCACCATTTTCATAATCTCCTAGTTTTCTAGTTGTAAAACCTAAATAGTTTAAGGTGTCAGCTTGAAGTGGCTTTTTTTTATTTGATTTGATTAATAAAGCTTGGGCTTTTTCATATCTTTTTTTTGCTTTGTCTAACTTTCCTTTTTTTTCATATTTTTTAGCAGCTTTTATTATTGTTACAGCTTTATCATAATCAGATTTTACTTTAGCAGTGCTGTCTGTTCCTGCTGAGTAAGAATTTGTTGATAATAGAACAAACACTAAAAGTGTAAAAAAAGTTTTTTTAATAATCATATAAATTTATTCATTTGGTTTAATGGTTTTAATTTAAGTCCATTTTCTAATAAATTTTCTTTTATTGATCTTGCGGTAGCCAATGAACTTTCATTATCACCATGTATGCATACAGAGTCTATTTCACAAGGTATTTGTTTTCCACTGTGACAATTAAGAGACTGATTTTTAACCATATTTAACACATGTTTTTTAGCTTCTTCTGGATCAGTAATTAACGCATGTGGTTTTTTTCTGGAAACTAAATTTCCATCATCTTCATAATTTCTATCTGCAAAAATTTCACATGCAATTTTCATATTAAGTTTTTTAGCAGCAACTTCCATTTTTGATCCTGTTGGAACTAAATAAATTAGATCTTTGCTAATTTCATTAATTGCTTTTGCTAAAGTTGTTGCAAGCTCAATATCTTCACAAGCCATATTGTTAAGCGCACCATGAGGCTTTATATGGGTAACTTTTTCCCCATAACTATCTGCAATTTTTTGTAATATTTCATATTGATCAATGATTAATTTTCTAACTTCTTCAGAAGATAAATTTATTCTTTGTCTTCCAAAATTTTCAGGATCATTAAAAGATGGATGTGCACCGATACTCACTCCATTTTTTTTTGATATTTGAACCACTTGATTCATTGACTCATCATCACCAGCATGAAAGCCACAAGCAACATTAGCTGAATTAACTATTTCAAGTAAATCTGGATCATTTTCATTTGAATGATGTTTAGATTTTTCACCTAAATCACAATTTATATTAATTTCCATGAGCTTAATAGTTGAAGTATAACATGGCATGATAAAAAATATATCAAATCTTGGTGACGCAGCTCTTTACTGTGACTTTGGAAATGACGTTAGTAAAGAAATTAACTCTGATGTGATTAAATATTTTAATACTATTAAAGAAAATAATATTAAAGGAGTTAACAACTTAACTCCTTCTTATAATAAATTAATAATTTCTTATGATCTAAAAATAACTAATTTTAAGGAAATTAAACAAGAAATTGAAAAACTTAGCCAAAGCGAAAACAGAAAAACAATAAGTAAAAATTTAGAAATACCAGTTTGTTGCGATAAATCTTTTTCTCTAGACCTAGAAAGATTAGAAAAAAAATTAAATCTTAAAAGAGAGCAAATTTTAGAAAATTTTTTTAACAAAGAATTTTTTTGTTATATGACGGGTTTCATTGCCGGAATGCCTTTTTTAGGTGATTTAGATGAACAAATGAGAGCTCAACGTTTAGAAACTCCAAGAGTAAAAGTTCCCAAAGGATCAGTAGGTATGACAGAGCAGTTTGCTAATATTTATACGTTTGAAAGTCCTGGCGGTTGGAACATCATTGGCAATACTCCATTAGAAGTGTTTGATAGCTCTAAAGAAATAAATCCAAATTTAATTAATCCTGGAGATACAGTTAAATTTAAACAAATTACATTAGAAGAATATAAAAATTATAATGAGCAATAGTTATTTTAAAGTAATAAGAGCCGGTATAAATACTACCTTTCAAGATAAAGGTAGAGATAATTTATATCATATAGGTATTCCGTTTAGTGGAGCGATGGATAATAGAAATTATTTATTAGCCAATAAGTTGGTGGGTAATAAATTGGATTTACCTGTTATTGAATTTGCTTATCAGGGCCCATTATTAAAGTTTTATGGTGATAAAGTTAATATAACTATTACTGGAGATGTTGTGTTTAAGATAAGACAAAATGATAAAGAAATTGA
>JAFJTK010000136.1 GCA_017880265.1 Candidatus Pelagibacter sp.
ATTAATGATTTATGGAAAAAAAGACGAGTTAGTTCCTTTGGAATATATCACCGAACTAGATAAAAGATTAAGTGCTCAAAAAGGTATTAAGGTCGAATTTCAATCTGTACCTGATGCTAATCATTTTTTTTCAAAAACAGAAGAGTCTTTAATTCAAAGTCTTGATAAATACATAAAAAAAGAAACTGCTCTTTATTAAAAGCTTTGAGCTAACTTACCACCAACTGTAGGTTTGATACAACCAGTAGTCTTTGGATATGATATTGGCAAATTTAAGAATGATCTTATAGCAAGATATCCAAATGCTTGTGACTCAATATAGTCTCCATTTAAACTATAATCATCAATAGAATTTAAACTTATATTTTGTTTGTGTGATAAATAACTTTTAATACTATTGATAAGATAATCATTTTTTCTTCCTCCTCCACAAACCAAAAATTTTATTGGATCATTATTATTCCCATTAGCATGCTCAATTCCTTTAGCTATAAGATATGCGGTAAAATTAGTGACTGTTGCACAGCCATCTTCTAATGAGAGTCCTCTTGCAAATGAAATATCAAAATCTTTTATATCTAAAGATTTGTCAAAACTTTTTAATTCAAAATTATCAATTATTTGATTTAAAATTAATTGATCAATTTTACCAGATTTAGCTATTAAACCATTTTTATCAAAATTATTTTTTGAATTTTTTCTAATCCATTCGTCAATCATACAATTGCCTGGACCTGAATCAAAAGCTTCCAAATTCTCCTCTAATTTTTCATCCTTTTTTATTATTTTGGTAATATTTGAAATTCCACCGATATTAAGAAAACAAACAGGAAAGTTTATTGAGTATTTTTCATTTATATTTCTTGATAACAAATTGTGAAATATAGGTGATAAAGGTGCACCTTCACCATTATTGGCTAAATCTTCTTGTCTAAAATCATAAATAACCCTCTTTTTAACCAATTGAGACATTAATTTTCCATCTCCTAGTTGTTTTGAAATTTTTTGATCAGGACTATGAAAAATTGTTTGCCCATGAAAACCTATAAAATCAATCTCATCTTTATATTTTGATGATATTTCATTTATAATTTTGCTATGAAATAGAGTAATTTCTCTTTCTAGTTCCTTTATTCTGTTGGCATGCAACTTTAAATCATCGATAGTTAAAATTAAATTTCTTAATTCAATCAATTCTTTATGCAAAGTTTCATTATATTCAAAATATTCATCTAAAACATTGATTAATTGATTATATCCATCAGATTTAATTAATGATGCATCAACACCATCCATTGAAGTTCCACTCATTAATCCAATAGCTGTATATAATTTTTTTTTCATTGATATTCTTTTTAATAAAAATTTGTATATTGTGTAACTATAAGCTTATGAATAAATTTTTAAAAGAATTTAAAGATAGAGGTTTCTTCTATCAATGCACAAATGAAGAAGAATTATCCAGTTTAATGGATAAGGAAAAAATTAAAGCATATATTGGATTCGATTGTACTGCTGAAAGTTTGCATGTTGGCAGCTTATTGCAAATCATGTGTCTTAGGTTATTACAAAAAAATGGTCATAAACCAATTGTGCTACTAGGTGGAGGCACAACAAGAATTGGTGACCCCTCTGGAAAAGATAAAACCAGAAAGATATTGAGTGAAGAAGAAATTGAAAAAAATATTAAGAATATAAAAAATATATTAAAAAAATTTTTAGATAATGATAACCCAGAAACAAAACCTATATTTGTAAATAATTACACATGGCTTAAAGATTTAAATTACATCTCATTTCTTCGTGATATTGGTAAACATTTTACAATTAATAGAATGTTAACTTTTGATAGTGTAAAATTGAGACTAGATAGAGAGCAATCACTAAGTTATATGGAATTTAATTATATGATTTTGCAAGCTTATGATTTCTTAGAACTAAGTAAAAAAGAAAATTGTACTTTACAAATTGGTGGATCTGATCAATGGGGAAATATTGTTAATGGTGTCGAACTTATTAAACGATATTCAAATAAACAAAGTTATGGTCTTACTACACCATTAATTACTTTGGCCACAGGAGCTAAAATGGGAAAATCTGAAAATGGTGCAATCTGGTTGGATGAAAAATTTTTATCAGCTTATGATTATTGGCAATTTTGGAGAAATACTGATGATAGAGATGTTATAAAATTTTTAAAAAATTTTACTGATTTAGAAATTGATGATATCAAAAAAATTGAAAATGATAATATTAATGATTTAAAGATACTTTTAGCTAATGAAACGACATCTATGCTTCATGGTAAAGATGCAGCAAAGAATTCAGAGCAAGCTGCAAAAGAAGCATTTTCAGGTAATTCACTAGGTGCAAACTTACCTTCTATCAAGATAAATTCAAAAAATATTAATAATAAATTAGATATAATTGATCTAGTTATTCTCTCTAAATTAGAAAAATCTAAAAGTGAAATAAGAAGATTGATTAAAGGTAATGCTGTAAAAATTAATGATGAAATTATATCTGATGAAAAATTAATAGTTACAAATGAATTTTTTAATGAAAACTATCTTAAACTTTCTATTGGAAAAAAAAGACATTTAAAAATTGAATTAGATTAGTTTTTTTTAATCTTTTCTAATGTTCTAGTTATAAATCTTGGGGTTAATGTTTTTATTGGATTTACAGTTGTTTCCAGTTTTTTTGGAGGTCCCTTCACCTTAAAACTTACTCCAAAAACTCCTTCTCCAGCTTTTTTTCCAACAAGCAAATCTCCAATTAAAGGAATTGAAGCAATTGATCTATTAATTGTGGTTGCAGGAACTAATGTGCCTCTTAAGCTAATTAAATTATCTTCTTCGACATAACCTTCAATTAAAATAGATATAGCTGGTCCAATTGCATATAATTCATCAATCGTCATAAGTTTGCCCTTATTGGTAAAATTCATTTCAAAATCTGTAAATCTAATACCCTCTCCTGTTAGCAAATCTGCTATTCCCTGAAGAGAAGCAAGAGATAGAATCTTTGCTAATGCAGGAATTTCTTTGACTTTAAAATTGTCAATGATCAATTTTGATTTCGAAATACCATTATTTTTTGAAGAATAAAAATCTAAATAACCTTCATCACTATCTTCAAAACCTTTTATAAATTTATATCTTTTGACAAGTGGTTTAGCTTTTGATGAAAACAATGTGGTAATTTTTTCATCATCTTTAGTGTTTATTGAAAAAGTTATATTTTTATTATTATCAAATAGTGCAGATATATCAGCCTGATCTACTTTATTATCTTTAATTTGGAGTTTACCTTTTAAATTTTTAATAACATTATTATTATCAAGATAAACATCAGAAACATTTAAGGATATGATTATATTTTCTTTAAAAATATTAAGTTGTTGGTCATCTTTACTTTCTAATAATCTTGTAATGATGGGATCAGCATTTAAAAACGATCCTTTAAGTTCGTAATTATTGTTTTTAGTTCTATTAATAGTAAATTTATTTTTCAAGTCATCATTATCAAAATAATCCAAGACGATTTTATCAACTTTTACTAATTTATTATTTCTATCTATTTTTAAATCATTAACTATCAGGCTATTATTTTTTGATAAAAGACTAATTTTTTTAAAATCAAGCCCAAATTTTTTATTATGGTTTCCACTAATTTTTAACTGGGAATTTAAATTTTTATTTTTTTTATAATTAATAAAATCTATTCTAATTGGAGTATCATTAATTTCTAAATCAGTATTAAAGCTATATTTTTGATCTTTTGTTGAAAAAAAATATTTAATTTGGTTAAATTCTTTTTCAAATATTATTTTTCCAAGGCCTTCTAATGTTAAAATATTATTTTGATAATTTATTTGAATTTTATGATCTTTAAGATTTAAAGTATCTTTTGTTTTAGGTAAGTATTCTTTAATTAAATTTTGATTTTTAATATCTAGTTCACTTAATTCAATATTTGATACTAAATTTAAATTAGAGCCATTATTATTTACTTTATAATTAATAAGTTCAAATTTGTTTTGTAGTTTAACTTGGCCTTTTCCCTCAATTGATAATTTTTTATTGGCATAAGATGCTTTTATCTCATGATCTTTTAGATCAATAAATTCATTAATCTCGATAATATTTTTATCTATTAAATTGTTTCTTTTTAACTGAGAATTATTAATTAAAATACTTGAATTTATTGATAAATTCTTAATTTTAAACTTGTCATTAATATTAAATGTAAAATCATTGTTAGACTCAAATTCTGTATTTATTAAATCAATTTGTGGATATTTTAATTTGATTACTTGAAGTATTTGATCATTTAATACAGATTTTTTATTTCTTAATGACCCTTCAAGTAAATAATCTTTTTTATCCTTTTTTATGTCTAATCTATTAGATAAAAAATTAATGTTATTTGTATCAAAACTAATGTCTTTAAAATTAAAATTATTTTCTTCAATATTAAAAATAAAATTTATTTTTTCTATTTTGTTTTTTTTTAAAACACTAATCTCACCTTCTTTTAATAACCCATTAACCTTGTAATCATTTTTAATTGTACCAAACTCATCAATATTAAATTTTAAATCTGCTATTAAATATCCTTTTTTAATAAATCGTTCTAAAAAAAATAATTCAGGTCTATTATTTATAGACCTTATAAATGATACAAAGTTTTTAAGTAAAATTGGTTTAGTTGATATTTCTATTTGTGAAGTAACTAATTGATTTTTGATTAATGAATTTAGTGATATTTGAGTTTGGATATACTCAAGCTCAATTGGCTTATTGTTAAAAGTTATTTTAGCATTAATTGTTTTTGCATTAATTTTGAAATTTAAAGGATCTAGAGTGAGTTTTATTTTTTTTAAGTTGGCATCAAATTTATCATTTTTTTGTTTAACTAGATTTTGGATTTGATTGTTAAATTTCTCAGTCTCAATACCTACGGTACTCAAATAAATTATCAATAAAACAAAAATTCCTAATACTATCGATGTATATCTTATAATTTTTTTTTTCATTTAATTTGGTATAAAGATTGTTCTAAAAATTCATCTAAATCTCCATCTAATATTTTATCTGGGCTTGTACTTTCAAAATTGGTTCTATTATCTTTTACAAGTCTATATGGTTGCAAAACATATGATCTTATTTGATGACCCCATCCAATTTCAGATTTAGAGCTTTCTGTATTTTGATTTTCCTGTTCTTTTTTTTTAATTTCATAATCATATAGTCTCGCTTTTAACATGTTCATACATGTTTCTTTATTTTTATGTTGAGATCTCTCATTTTGACATTGAACAACAATTTTAGATGGTAAGTGAGTTATCCTTACAGCACTATCAGTTGTGTTTACATGCTGGCCGCCAGCTCCACTAGATCGATAAGTGTCAATTCTCAAATCCTTTTCAATGATTTCAATATTAATATTCTCATCTACCACTGGATATACCCATATACTTGCAAAACTTGTGTGTCTTCTTGCTCCAGAGTCAAATGGAGAAATTCTGACAAGTCTATGTATTCCAGACTCTTTTTTAAGCCAACCAAAAACATAATCACCTTCAACTTTAATTGTTGACGATTTTATTCCAGCTTCATCTCCTTTATGTTCGCTAATTAAATTTGATTTAAAATTTTTTTGATCTGCCCATTTCATATACATTCTTCTGAGCATTTCTGCCCAATCTTGACTTTCTGTACCCCCTGCGCCTGCATGTATTTCTATATAACAATCAAGAGAATCTGCTTCGTTTGATAAAAAACATTTAACTTCATTTTTTTTTACTAAAGTTCTAAGTTCTTTAATATTTTGAAATACTTCTTTTTGTACAGAGTCGTTTTTTTCCTCTAATGCTAACTCACTTAAATCATCTAAATCTGAAAGTCTTTCTATTGAAACCTTGTAGGTATTTAATAGATCTTCAAACAGCTTTTTTTCTTTAATTACTTTTTTTGAATTGTCTTTATCTTGCCAAAAATTGGCTTCTAACATTTTAGTATTTAATGCCTCAAGTTTTGAATGAATATTATTTTTTTCAAAGATACTCCTTAACTCTAAAGTTTATCTTCTCTATTTCTTTTTTATAATCTTGATATTTATCATCCATTAATAAAACTTTAATATATTATTGGCGTCTAATCTATCATTATTTGAATATAAAACTTTTCCATCAATCACATTTTGTTTTTTATAGACTTCAATAATAGTGTTTTTAGAATTAAATTTTGCTTTTTGGCCAGTATTTGGATCAACTACCATCATTACAGTTCCCTTTGCAGCTTTGAAAGGTCTTGCTTCTGATTTATTAACTGTTTTTTCTACAAACTCCTTAAAAATAGGCAAAGCTGTTTTTGAGCCAGTTTCAAATCTACCTAATGGAGAAGGATTATCCAAACCAACGTACACTCCAATTAGAAGATTGGAAGTATAGCCAATAAACCAGGTGTCTGTATTTTTGTTAGTCGTACCTGTTTTTCCTGCAATATTTAGATTAAGATCTTTTAGTTTTTTAGCAGTACCTCTTTGAACAACTCCTTCAAGTATAGAGGTCATTTGAAATGATGTTTCTGGAGAAAATATTTTTTTATAATCATCTTTTATGATTGGATAATCCTTACTCAAGTATGAAATTTCATCACAATTAATACATTTTCTTTTATCATTATTAAAAACAGTTTTTCCTTCACTATCTTGAATTCTATCGATCAAAATTGGATCAACTAATTTACCTCCATTTACAAACACAGAATAAGCTGACGTTAATTTTAACAATGTTGTTTCAGCTGATCCGAGTGAAATTGATAAAAGCTCATCTGGGTTATCGTATATACCTAGGTTTTCTGAAAAATTTATAATTTTTTTTAAGCCTAAGTCCTGAGCAATTCTGACTGTCATTAAATTTCTTGATTTTTCTAGTCCAACTCTCAAAGTCGAAGGCCCATAAAATTTTTTTCCATAATTCTCTGGTTTCCACATTTTAAGATCTTCTCCTTGATCCAAAACAATCGGAGCATCTAAAATTAGAGAGGTTGGGGTATAATTATTTTCAAGAGCTAAGGCATAAACAAATGGTTTAAAAGCAGAACCTGGTTGTCTTAACGCTTGTGTTGCTCTATTAAACTCACTTTTTTTGAAACTAAAACCACCACTTAAAGCTAATACACGACCTGTATAAGGATCCATAACAACAATTCCCCCATTAACTTTTGGCAATTGTTTTAAACTGTAATTTTTATCACTAATTTTTTTTACATAAATTATGTCGCCAACCTTCAATAATTGATTAAATTCTTTTTTTGTCCAAGAAATATCTTTAAACTCTATCTTGCCATCTAATTTATCTTCAGTTTCAATAATTGCTGAAAATTTATTTATTTTTCTGATAATTGCTAACTTCCAACTAATTGAGTCTTCCAAATAAAATTTATTTAAATCTTTATTCCAATTTTCTGAGTATTTTTTGTTAGCAAGTGGTCCTCTCCAGCCTTTTCTCTTATCATAAGATAATAATCCATTTCTAAGTGCTTCAGTTGCAATCTTTTGAAATTCTAAATTAATTGGTGTGTTGATATTAAAACCTTGATTATAAACTTTATCATAAGTTAAAGTTTCAATTACATTTTTTCTAACATCTTCAATGTAATATTGAGAATCTTCTAAAAAAACTTTTTTTGTCTTATTAAGTAAAATTTTTTTTTCTTTAAGATAATTGTATTCTTCTAGACCTATATAGTTGTTTTCAAATAAATTTTTTAAAACTAAATCTCTTCTAAATTTAGCTAACTCAATATTTCGATAAGGATTGTACCTACTTGGTGCTTTTGGTAAAGCTGCTAATAAAGCTGCCTCTCCATAATCTAATTCTTGAATGGATTTATCAAAATATTCTAAGCTTGCTGCTGCTACGCCATATGCTCCACTACCAAGATAAATTTGATTTAAATATAATTCTAAAATTCTTTGTTTAGATAATGCTCTCTCTATTCTAAATGCTAAAATAGCTTCTTTAATTTTTCTATTTATACTTACCTCATTAGTTAATAAAAAATTCTTAGCTACTTGTTGAGTAATTGTCGAAGCTCCTTCAAGTCTTTTAGATGAAATTATGTTTGAAATGTTGTTTATCATAGCCCTTAAAACTCCTTTTGCATCAACACCTGGATGAGAAAAAAAGTTCTTATCTTCTGCTGATAAAAATGAATTAATTACATTTTTTGGAATTGAATTAATTGGAATAAATATTCTCTTTTCTTTTGAAAAATCTGCAACAAGCTCTCCATCACCTGAATACACTTTACTTGATACTGGTGGTTTATAGTTTTTAAGAAATTTATAATCAGGAATGTTATTTGAATAAGACCATAAAATTCCTAATATCAAAATACCCAGTAATAAAAGAAAAGATAACGATATAAATAGAGTATTTTTGAGAATTTTATTCATTTTATTTCCATTATATCTTGGAATTTGTTAAAGATAAGGCACTAGAATTAAACAAAATTTTATTAACACTTAAAATACTAAATGAATCAATCAATCAAATTATTATGGAAAAAAATTTATATATCGATGCATCGCATCCTAATGAAACTAGAGTTGTTCTTAAATCAGATGACAATATTGAAGACTACGAATACGAAGGTTTAAAGAATAATTTAATAAAAAATAATATATATCTTGGTAAAGTCAGTAGAATAGAACCATCTCTTCAAGCAGCATTTATTGATTTTGGGAGAGAACGACATGGTTTTCTATCTTTTAATGACATTCAGTCTGATTACTATCAAATACCAAAAGCAGATTTAGATAAAATTAAAGAAGAGGAAGAAAAAGCTCGAGAAGAACTTTCTAAAGAAGTTGAAGCTAAAGAAGAGGAAAATATAGCTGAGGGAAAACTTGAAATAGATGATCCAATTAATATTGAAAAAGAGCCAATCGAGGAAAGCGAAAATGACTCTGGAGATAAAGAAAATTTAACTGAAGAAAAAGATAAAAAAAAAGAAACTAAGTTTAAATTTAAAAGATATAAAATACAGGAAGTTATAAAACCAAATCAAGTTATTTTGGTACAAGTCATCAAAGATGAACGAGGACAAAAAGGTGCAGCACTTAGTACATTTATCTCAATTGCTGGAAAATATATTGTTTTAATGCCTAATACCCCAAAGGGTGGTGGAATATCTCGTAAAATATTCAATCCTGCTGATAGAAAAAAAATAAGAACTATTTTGAATGAAATTGAGATCCCAAAAGAGATGGGTTTGATTGTTAGAACTGCTGGAAGTAATAAAACCAAAAACGAAATTAATAATGATTTAGAAACTCTTATCAAAACATGGAGTCAAATTAAAGATACTGCTATTAATTCTATTGCTCCATCATTAATTCACCAAGAGAGTGAAATTATAAAAAGAACTTTAAGAGATATGTTTGATGATACTACTCAAAATATAATAGTTGAAGGCAATGAAGGTTACAAAAAAGCACAAACATTTATGAAAATGATCATGCCTTCAAGTGTCAAGAAGGTAAAAAAATATAGAGGAAAAGTTCCATTATTTATTGAAGAAAAAATTGAACAAAAATTAAACCAAATATTTGACTCAGAGATAAAACTAAAATCAGGAGGATATTTAGTAATAAACCCTACTGAAGCACTTGTATCAATTGATATAAACTCTGGTAGCTCTATTAAGGGTAAAAATGTTGAAAGCACTGCACTAGATACAAATATTGAGGCAGCTGAAGAAATAGCAAGACAAATAAAAATTAGAGATTTGTCTGGTCTAATTATAATCGACTTTATTGATATGCTTAGTTATGGAAATAGAAGATTGGTTGAGAGAAAATTAAAAGAAAAATGTAGAACAGACAGAGCTAGAATTCAAATTGGAAGAATAAGTAATTTCGGTCTTCTTGAAATGTCTAGACAAAGATTAAGAGAAAGCGCAATAAAATGGAAAGTAACACTTACAGACGAGTCATTTGCTCAAAAATTACTTAAAACAGTAGAGTTAAATGCAGTTATTAATAAAGCTAAATTTGTTGAGCTTAGAGTTTGTGAAAAAATCTCAGATTTTTTAAAAGAAAATTTTGTTGATGATTTAACTTATTTTGAAAAGAAAAATAAAATGACAATAGATATTATTAGTGATCCTACACTTATTATTCCAGAGTATATTATTAATATTCAAAATAAATCAAAAAAAACAATTGAGTTAATTGAACATTTTGAAAAATTAAAAAATTTAGAAATACAAATTAAAGAGGATAAAATTACTGATAACAAAGAGGCTAAAAAATTTCACAAAAAACCTTTTAAAAAGAAACCTTACTTTAAAAAGAAGTTTGTAAAAAAAACAGCAACTATTTAATAATTCCTGTTTTTGGTGAAGATGCATTTCCGTATAAATATTTATCAATACGTCCAGCTAAAAAAGATTGTCTCCCAGCAATTACGGCATTCTTAAAGGCAAGAGCCATATCATATGGTTTTTTTGCTTTAGCAATTGCAGTGTTAACTAAAACACCATCACAACCTAACTCCATTGCAATAGTTGCATCTGATGCTTGGCCCAAACCTGCATCAATGATCAGAGGTAATTTGGTTTGATTTCTGATAATTTGAATATTTGTTTTATTTTGAATGCCTAAACCAGAACCAATAGGAGCAGCTAACGGCATTATCGCATCTGCACCTGAGTTTTCTAGACGTTTTGCCATTAGCGGGTCATCATTGCAATAAACCATAACTTTAAAACCTTCTTTAGCTAAAACCTCTGTTGATTTTAAAGTTTCAATCATATCAGGAAACAAGTTTTGTTTATCCCCTAAAACTTCCAGTTTAACTAATTTCCAACCACCAATTTCTCTTGCTAATCGAAGCGTTCTTAAAGCTTCTTCTGAAGTAAAACATCCTGCTGTATTTGGTAAATAAGTGATTTTCTTTGGATCAATGTAATCCATAAGAAGAGGTTTTTTTTTATCAGTTATATTTACTCTTCTAACAGCAACAGTTACAATTTCAGCTCCAGAAAGTTTAATAGCCATTGCGCACTCTGACATGCTTTTATATTTTCCAGTACCTACGATTAATCGAGAATTAAATTTTTTATTTGCAATAACTATTTTATCATTTTTCATTTAACCTCCCCCAATAAAATGAACTATCTCCATTTTATCATCTTTTTTTAGAACAATTTTACTAATTTTCTTTTTATCCATTATCTCTTGATTGAGTTCAATTGCCACTTTTTTTAAAGGAATCTTAAGATCTTTTACTAAATCTGAAATCTTATAATTTTCTGGTACAGACTTAAATTTACCATTCACTTTAATTTTTATTTTTTTTATTTTTTTCATCGTATATAAGAATTGAATGAATAATAAAATTATTATTATTAATGGTCCAAATCTTAATCTATTAGGTGAAAGAGAACAATCACAATATGGCTCTACTACTTTTGATCAATTAAAAGAAAACTGTTTAAAAGAGTCTAACAAAATTGGTATTGAATTAGAATTTGCTCAATCAAATATTGAAGGTGAGTTAGTAACTTTAATTCAAGATGCTAGAAAAAAATACGATGGGATGATAATTAATGCTGCAGGTTTTACACACACCTCAGTTGCAATTAGAGATGCCCTTGATCTATTCAAAAAACCAATAATTGAGTTGCACATATCAAACATATATAAAAGAGAAGAATTTAGACATAAATCTCTCATAAGCGACATAGCTACAGGAGGAATTTTTGGATTAGGTGTTGAAGGTTATATTTTGGCCATAATTTCAATAGAAAAGATTTTAAAAAATGAAAATAGATAAAAGCATTATCAAAGAATTAAGTGACTATTTGGAAGAGTTTAATCTTACTGAAATCGAAATTACTGAAAAAGACACCAAGATTAAGGTTTCAAAAAATAATGTATCAATAAGCAATCAACCAGCTGTAACACCAGCAAATATTAGTGCTAGGAATGAAAATGTTTCTGAAAAACCTAATGTTAAATCTGGTACCGAAATTACTTCGCCAATTATTGGGACAGCTTATCACGCGCCAGAACCTGGAGCAAAAAAATTTGTTGAAGTAGGAAAAAAAATTAAAAAAGGTGATACCATTATGATTGTTGAAGCGATGAAAACAATGAATCATGTGCCATCAACCGCTGATGGTGTTGTGAAAGAAATTTGTGTTGAAGATGGTCACCCTGTCGAGTTTGGTCAAACTATTATTATTCTAGAATAAACAAATGTTTAAAAAAATCTTAATTGCAAACCGTGGGGAAATTGCAGTTAGAATTATTAGAGCCTGCAAAGAATGGGGAATAGCAACGGTAGCTGTTCATTCTGATGTGGATAGAGAAAGTATGCATGTAAGAATGGCAGATGAAAGTGTTTGTATAGGATCTCACCAACCTGCAAACAGTTATTTAAATATTCCTAATTTAATGTCAGCAATAGAACTTACTAATGCTGACGCTGTACATCCTGGTTATGGATTTTTATCTGAAAACGCTAGTTTTGCAAAAATTCTTGAAGAAAATAAAATAAGTTTTATTGGCGCATCATCAAAACATATAGAAATGATGGGTGATAAAATTCAAGCAAAGAAAATTGCTAAAGAAAATGGTTTACCGGTAATTGAGGGATCTGAGGGAGGTGTTACTGATATAGCTCAAGCTAAAGAACTCTGTAAAAGAATTGGATTTCCTGTCTTAATCAAAGCATCAGGTGGTGGTGGTGGAAAAGGTATGAAAATTGTTTACAAAGAAGAAGAATTTGAAACTTTGTTTTCTACTGCAAAATCAGAAGCACAAAAATATTTTGGTAATGATGAAGTTTATATTGAAAAGTTTTTTCAAAATCCAAGACATATAGAAGTTCAAATTTTAGCAGGTAAAAATAATGTTGTTCACCTTCATGAAAGAGACTGTTCTGTTCAAAGAAGACATCAAAAATTAATTGAGGAAACACCGAGCCCTGTTCTTAATGATGAAATAAGAAAAGACTTATTTGAAAGAACTGTGAAGATGGTTGCAAAAATTGGATATATGGGTGCCGGGACTGTAGAATTTATTTATGAGGATGGAAAATTTTATTTTCTTGAAATGAATACAAGAGTGCAAGTTGAACATCCTGTAACAGAAATGGTAACTGGCATTGATATCATTAAGGAACAAATTTGGATTGCTTTTTCTGGAGAAACAGCACTGAAACAGAGTGATATAAATCCAAGAGGCCATGCAATTGAATGTAGAATAAATGCAGAAGATGCAAGTAAGAATTTTCAACCTTCACCCGGAACAATAGGTATGTGCCATCAACCATCTGGTTTTAGAACAAGAGTAGATGGAGCTATTTTTCAAGGATATAAAGTTACACCTTATTACGATAGCATGGTTTGCAAACTAATCTGTCATGGAAGAAATAGGACTGAGGCAATTCAAAGAATGAACAGATCCCTAGATGAATTTGTTATAGAGGGAATTACCACAACTATTCCTCTCCATAAAAAGCTTTTAAATCATAAAAAATTTATTAATTCTGATTTTAACGTAAGCTGGTTAGATAAAGATACTATAGTCTAATAGCATTTAACAAGCCAAACATCATATACTGGATGATCAAATGGAGTGATTGACGGACTTGATGAAAACATCCAGCCATTAAATACGAATACCTC
>JAFJTK010000189.1 GCA_017880265.1 Candidatus Pelagibacter sp.
AAGGTGACAATCAAGCTGACGCGAAAATGTCTGCAGATAAAAAATATCAAAGTCTTCAAAAACAATTAAAGAAAGTTGCAGTTGAAGGGACTATTGAAGATGAAATCAGATTTATTTTTAGTGAATAAATTTATTAATTAACAAACGAGAAAAACAAAAAAGAAAATAAAAATGAAAAAAATAATATTAATAATTATCAGTATTTTTTTTTCCTTCCCTGCTTACGCAGATATGAGTGATGCTAATAAATCTAAAGCCTGGGACTGCAGCGGTATCTACATGGCTAATTACTTTTTACCCTCTGGAGAAACTTTTGAATACAGCATGAAAGAGAAATCTATGGCTTCAGTAAAAGTTTTAAAATCCTTTGCTTTAGAATCTGGAGTACCCGAAACAAATTGGGACGAAGGAGTAAATAAAGCAGTAGATAAATATTATGGTTCAAAATATGACAAAGTAAAAACAGATCAGTGTCATACTTTTTTAGAAGGATTGATCCCTAATGGTAAAGAAAGAGTAAATAAAGTAGTGCAAACTTTATATTAATAATAATAATAATAAAGGAGTTAAAAATGATAGTAAAAATAGAAGGACCAATTGAAACTTTTGCTAAATGGAAAGCAATGGTTCACAACAATTCAGAAAAAATTAAAAAATATGGAATGACATTTCTTTATGCTGGATCTGAAAAAGGCAATGACTCTAAAATCACTGCAATAATTAAATTTGATACCATGGAAGGTCTTGAGGGTTTTAAGGCTGATGATGAGCTTCACAAGGAAAGAGCTGCAGCTGGGGTAGATTTAGCTAATTCAGTTACCACTCCAATGGGAGATGATTTCCTAGAACAATACAAAGGATAATAAATATGTCAATATTAGCAAAGTATAATGCAGCAATGGAAGCTAAAGATGAAGCTGCCATGAATGAACTTTTACATGATGATTATAAATTTACTATGCATGCATCAGGTAATGTTTTAGGAAAAGCAGATGTAATCAAATGGGCAATGAGTGGTGACATTAAAAGAGATAAAATAAGAGTTCTTTTTGAAAATGATGAAATTGGTGTTGAACATGCATTTGTTACCTTTGATGATGGAAATACTGAAGCAGTAATGGCTGTCTTTAAATATCAAGATGGAAAAATGATTTCTCTTGAAACGGGTGCAACCAAGATGCCTAAATAATTATATATATTTAGCGAGATTTCATTTAATATTATTAAATGAGTCTCGCAACATCCTACGGCTTTTTAATCCTAGCAGTTTTGCTTGGAGTGACTTCAAATAGTTTTGCAAAAAGTGCTGAGGGTTTTACCCTTCTCTTTCCAAGTATCATCACTGGTATTACAATTGTTGCATGCATGTATGCACTTTCAATGGTGATGAAAAATATTCCAATGGGAATAACTTATGCTTCCTTTGCAGGATTAACCATCATTGCAACTGTAGTTGTTGGAATATTTAGATTTGATCAAATGCCAAATCTTTATTCAATAATTGGTTTAGCTTTCATTATCATTGGAGTTTTAATGGTTAATTTACTGGGCAATAATTAAACATGAAACCTTTATTTGGTTATTTATTCTTAGCAATAGGAATTTCATTTGGAATAGCTTCAAATAGTTTTGCAAAAATATCAGAAGGTTTTACAAAATTAACTCCATCAATTTTGTGTATTTTGTTTATGTGCATTACTATGTTTTCTATTTCAAAAGCAATGTCGGCACTCCCAGTTGGATTTGCTTATTCTACTTATAGTGGATTAACAGTTACCGGAGTCGTTTTGTTTGCGATGCTTAAATACAATCAAATTCCAAATTTATATGGAACGATAGGAATTATATTAATTATAGTTGGAGTAGTGATGGTTAATTACTTAGGTAAACTTAATTAATCTAAATCTTCAGGCAATTCATGATTGCCCTCTTTATCCAAACCAATTTCATATTCTTTAACAACATTACTTAAATTAAGTGGAGAATACAAATGAGGAAAAAAATTTCCATCCGACGCCTGTTCCCAAACTAAGTGATCTAATTTCAATGTTTCTACTTTTAATAATATTAAATTATCTATTCCTGAATAATATTTTTTAAGAGTAGATGCGACTTGTTCTTGACCTGAAAAATGAATATAGCCATCTTGTATATCCTTTGAAGACCCAAGATATTCACCTGATAATTTAGCTTTTTTAAGCTCATCATTTTCAATTATTTTATAAATATGTTTTAAATTCACAATTACCAGGATGAATTAGGACCATTTAAAAAAGCCAACTCTTCTTCTGTAGACTCTCTACCAAGCACTTTATTTCTATGAGGATACCTGTGAAATAATTGAATTGCTTTTGTATGATCTTTCCAAAATTTCTTTATTTGAACATATCCTTCATGCTCTCTTAAATATTTATTAAGTAAATAATAAGCCATGTCATGATCAGTTATCTCTTCACTATGAATAAGAGGTAAGATCATAAAAAACCTCTCACTTTCGTTCATAGATTCTAAATAACCTGCATACACTGCATCATTAACAATCAATCTTGTTTTATGATCTTGAGCAAAAGCTTTTTTATCATTTCTAAACATATTTCTTGAAAATTGGTCAAAAAGAATAACTAGAGCTAGTGCACTCATTGGTTGATCCTGCCAATCGTCATACTCATTTTGACTTGCAAGCTCATAATCATTTAAAAATTTTTCTCTTATGGTTTTGTCAAAAGCTTCATCTTTTTTAAATCTTTTTTCAGCTGGAGTTTCTTTAAACCAAAAATCTAAAATTTCTTGAGCTTTTTTTGGAATCATTTTGAAACAGGTTTTAATAATTTCAAAAATTTATTATGAACAACTTTATTTGATGAAACTAAAATGTTTCCAGCATTAACTGCGTCTTTGTTATCCCACGTAGAAAGATGTCCACCTGCCGCTTTTACAATTGGAATTATTGGATGAATATCCCAAATTTTATTTGAACATTGTATTACGATATCAACCCTTCCCTCTGCTAAGTGAGAGTAGCTTAAAGCATCACTGCATGGGAATTGCATTAATTTTAATATTTGTGGAATTTTTTTTTGTTTATCTAAAGATAACCATCCATGAAATGCTGCTGAAACTTTAACATCTTTAAATGAAACTTTTTTATTTACTGATATTTTTTTTCTTTTTCCATTTTCAACCACATATGCAGCTTTATCAGAATGATTTATGTAAT
The DNA here is from genome assembly GCA_017880265.1 of Candidatus Pelagibacter sp. The sequence goes on from JAFJTK010000189.1 coordinate 3,218, forward strand.
ACTTTTTAAGCACCGGAAAGTTAGCTAAACCTAAAATAGGATTTCCTTTATAATTTAATGAAATTAGATTACTCCATGTTGGATTGCCGATTACAAATGATCTAGTTCCATCTATTGGGTCTATTACCCAAGTAAAATCGCTATTAGATTTTTTATGACCAAACTCCTCACCTATAACTTGGTGGTCAGGAAATTTATTTTTAA
>JAFJTK010000162.1 GCA_017880265.1 Candidatus Pelagibacter sp.
TGGAATTGTTGCTTTTGCATCTTCACTGGATCAAGCAGGCCCTATGACTCAAAATGTTGAAGATTGTGCTTTATTACAAGAGGTAATCAGCACGTATGACAACAAAGACTCGACTTCAATAGATTTTAAAAGAGCTCAATATAGCAAAGATTTAACAAAAGATATTAAAGGAAAAAAAATAGGAATACCCAAAGAGTATAGAGTAGAAGGTATGCCTAAGGAAATTGAAGACTTATGGAAAAAAGGAATTGAATACGCAAAAGATTGTGGTGCTGAAATAATTGATATTTCATTACCTAATACAAGTTATGCTCTACCAACTTATTATATTGTGGCACCAGCAGAAGCTTCATCAAATTTAGCCAGATATGATGGAGTTAAATATGGTTTTAGAGCTAAAGGTGAAAACTTAATTGATATGTATGAAAAAACAAGATCAGAAGGTTTTGGAGCTGAAGTTCAGAGAAGAATAATGATTGGTACTTACGTATTATCATCAGGATATTATGATGCTTACTATTTAAAAGCACAAAAAGTTAGGAAGTTAATAAAAAATGATTTTGATGAAGCTTATAAAAAAGTTGATGCAATTTTAACACCCTCAACTCCAAGTTCAGCTTTTAAGATTGGTGAAAAAAAAAACGATCCAGTATCAATGTATTTAAATGATATTTTCACTGTACCTGTAAATTTAGCAGGTTTACCAGCTATATCTATACCAGCAGGCCATGATGCAGCTGGATATCCTTTAGGATTACAAATTATTGGAAAGGCATTTCAAGAACAAGAAATCTTAAACTTAGCTTACGCAATGGAAGATAAGATTAATTTTAAAAATAAAATTACTGATTGGTGGATTAAATAGTGACTAAAGAAAATTCAGAATATTTAATTGAAAGATATGATAATGTATATGAAGTTGTAATTGGCCTTGAAGTTCATGCTCAAGTAACATCTAATTCAAAATTATTTTCATCTTCATCAACAAAATTTGGTGCAGAACCCAACACCCAAGTGAGTTTGGTTGATGCTGCTTTTCCTGGCATGTTACCTGTAATCAATGAATTTTGTGTCAAACAAGCAATTAAAACTGGAATTGGGTTAAGAGCCCAAATTAACAAAAGATCAGTATTTGATAGAAAAAATTATTTTTATGCAGATCTACCTCAAGGGTATCAAATATCTCAATTTAAGTATCCAATAGTAGGTGAGGGTAAAGTTGTTCTTGATATGCCAAGTGGACAAAAAGAAGTTGGTATTGAAAGACTTCATTTAGAGCAAGATGCTGGAAAAAGTATTCATGATATCGATCCCCAAAATACATTGGTAGATTTAAATAGATCAGGTGTAGCTTTAATGGAGATAGTGAGTAAACCAGATTTGAGATCTCCCGATGAAGTTAGTGCTTATATCAAAAAACTTAGATCAATAATGAGATATTTAGGTACATGTGATGGTAACATGCAAGAGGGCTCTTTAAGAGCGGATGTGAACGTTTCTGTTAGATTAAAGGACTCCAAAGAACTTGGAACTCGTTGTGAGATTAAGAATGTTAATTCTATTAAGTTTATGCAAATGGCAATTGATTATGAAGCTAATAGACAAGTTGATTTAATTGAAGAAGGCAAATCAATAGATCAAGAAACAAGATTGTTTGATACAAAGAAAAATGAAACCAGATCAATGAGATCCAAAGAAGATGCTCATGATTATAGATATTTTCCAGATCCAGATTTATTACCATTAGAAGTTACTGATGAATTTATAGACAACCTTAAAAAAGATATTCCAGAATTACCCGATGATAAAAAGAAAAGATTTATTGATGAATTTAAAGTTTCTCCTTATGAGGCAACAATATTAGTTTCAGATATTGATACTGCCAAATATTTTGAAGAAGTTGTAGCAAAGATGGGCAAAAACAAAGATATCAAATTAGCCGTTAACTGGATTACAGGAGAATTATTTGCCGTTTTAAACAATAAAAATCTTGAGATTTCTCAAAGTCCTATAAGTGCAAAAAATTTAGCAAAACTAGTTAACTTAATTAAAAACGGAACAATCTCTGGAAAAATTGCTAAGACAATATTTGAGTTAATGATGGATGGAGATAAAGATCCACAAATCATTGTTGAAGAAAAAGGATTAAAACAAGAAAGTGACCCTAAAGCCCTAGAAGCTTTAATTGATAAAATTATCAATGATAATAGAGAAAAGGCAATTGAATATAAAAATGGAAAAGAAAAATTATTTGGTTTCTTTGTAGGACAAGCAATGAAAGTTTCAGGTGGTAAGGCAAACCCTCAATTAATTAATGAGATATTAAAGAAAAAGCTTTAATAAGATGGGTGCAAACCTTGAGATAACAAAAAAATTACAAAATTATATTAATAATTTTGGTTTAAAATTACACCCAGTTCAGCAAGAAATAATTGATTACAATAATACATTGGGTGATATCAAGAGGATGCAAATTGATCCTTCCCAATCTCATTTTATTCATTTAATTATAAAAATTTCAAATATTAAAAATGTACTAGAAATTGGAACTTTTACAGGACTTAGCGCACTTTCAATTTTACTTGCTCTACCTGATGATGGAAAACTTGTAGCGCTCGATAAGAATGAAGAAACCAACAAAATTGCTTTAAATTTTTTTAAAAAAGCTAAACAAGATCATAAAATTAAAACAATAATAAAACCAGCTCTTGAAAGTTTAGATGAATTAAAGAACAATAAATTTGATATGGTTTTTATTGATGCGGATAAAATGAATTATAAAGAGTATTATGAAAGATCATTAAAGTTAATTAACAAGAATGGATTAATAATTATTGATAATGTTTTATGGCATGGTGAAGTTGCTGATGAAGATAATCTTGATAAATACACTGTAAATATTAGAGAATTTAATACCTATGTTTCTAAGGATAAAAGAGTAGAGCAAATTATAGTACCTTTAGGGGATGGGATGACTGTTTGTAGAGTTTTATAATGTTTGAAGTACTAGGATTTTATAAATTTGTAAAAATTAAATCATTAAAAAAAAATAAAGTTTTATTGCAGGATTTTTTAATTAATAAAAAAATTAGAGGAACTATTATTATTGCTAGTGAGGGTATTAATGGAACTATATCTGGAAAAGTAAAAGATATTAAAAGCACTATTAATAGGTTAAAAAAAATGTTTTCTTTTAAAGAATTTGATAACAGTAATAACTCTAAAAGTTCATTTCAGCCATTTCACAAACCTAAAGTTAAAGTAAAAAAAGAAGTTGTGCCGATGAATTTAACTTTAAATTCTAAAGAAAGAAATTTAGAAACCCATTTAGACCCCAAAGAATGGAATGATTTAATTAAAAAAAAAGATACTCATATTATTGATA
>JAFJTK010000058.1 GCA_017880265.1 Candidatus Pelagibacter sp.
GTTACTATTTTAAGTGATGAAATTTATAGTAGACAAATTTTTGATGGTAAAGAAATGCCAACTTTCTTCAATTATCCTGAATTAAGAGATAGATTAATTGTTCTTGAGGGATGGAGCAAAGCGTATTCTATGACTGGTTGGAGATTGGGCTGGAGTTTTTGGCCAGAACAATTAGTTGGTCACATAAATAAATTATTAATTAATAGTGTTTCATGCGTTAATGCAGCTGCTCAGTTTGCAGGGATTGCTGCTTTAGATGGACCAGATGACTCCATTCATCAAATGATGGAAAAATTTACTCAAAGAAGAAAATTAATTTATGACGGCCTGAATAGTTTGCCGGGCATTGAATGTAGTTTACCTGGTGGAGCATTCTATGCTTTTCCTAAAGTTATAGGTACTGGAATGGATGGCTCAGAATTTTGCAAAAGAGCAATGCATGAAGCTGGAGTTGCAATAGTACCAGGAACTGCTTTTGGTAAAACTTCTAAAGATTATGTCAGATTTAGTTTTGCGGCTTCTCAAGATAATATTTCTAATGCATTAGAAAATATTAAAAAAATGCTAGGCTAAGATTATGACAGAGCTAGCGCTACCCAAAATTGATAAAAAAATAATTGAGCGCAAAGACGAAATTGTAAAAAATTTATCAAAAATTTCTGGATCAGATAATGTTTTAAGTCATCCTGATGAGATAAAACCATATGAAACAGATGCACTTGCTGCTTATACGCAAACTCCATTATCAGTAATTTTACCAAAAGACACAAATGAAGTTAGTGAGATATTAAAATATTGTCACAAAGAAAATATTAAAGTGATCCCAAGAGGTGCTGGAACAGGATTATCAGGTGGTGCATTACCATTGCAAGACGCAGTCATATTAGGTTTAGGAAAATTTAATAAAATTTTAGATATTGATTATGAAAATAAGTGTGTAGTAACGCAACCTGGTGTTACAAATTTAGGAATAACGCATGCAGTACAACATAAAGGGTTCTACTATGCCCCTGATCCTTCAAGCCAATTAGCTTGTTCTATAGGAGGCAATGTTGCAGAGAACTCTGGTGGAGTGCATTCTCTTAAATATGGAACAACTACAAATAATATTCTAGGTGTTGAAATGGTTTTAATGGATGGAACTATTTGTAGATTTGGAGGAAAGACATTAGATCAAGAGGGGTATGATTTAATGGGTTTAATTTGTGGATCTGAAGGATTGCTTGGTGTCGTTACAGAAGTGACGGTTAAAATTCTAAAAAAACCACAAGTAGTAAAAGCTGCATTAATTGGTTTTCCATCTATTAAAGAGGGAGGAAATGCTGCATCAGAAATTATATCTAATGGAATTGTTCCAGCTGGCATGGAAATTATGGATAAAGCTTTAATTGAAGCAACAGATAATTTTAGTAAAGCAGGTTACCCACGTGATGCTGAATTATTATTAATAGTTGAACTGGATGGTACAGAGTCAGAAGTTAATGAATTGTTAAAAAAAGTTAGTGAAATTTCAAAAAAAAATAACTGCTCTAGTCTTAAATTGAGTAAAAATGAAGAAGAAAGATTAAAATTTTGGGCAGGAAGAAAAGCAGCTTTTCCAGCTTGTGGAGCAATGGCTCCTGATTATTATTGTATGGATGGAGTTATTCCAAGAGGAAAACTCGCTGAAGCCTTATTAGAGATTAGAAAATTATCTGACAAATATAAATTATTAGTAGCTAATTGTTTTCATGCTGGTGATGGAAATCTTCATCCACTTATAATGTTTGATGGCAGTGATAAAGAACAACTAAGAAAAACAGAGGAGTTTGGTGCAGAAATACTAAAGCTTTGCGTAAAACTTGGTGGGGTTATCACTGGCGAACATGGAGTGGGAATAGAGAAAAGAGAATTAATGTGTGAAATGTTTAATGATAGAGATATCCAACAACAATTAGACATCAAAAAATCATTAGATGAAAAAAATTTATTAAATCCAGGAAAAGTTTATCCTATTTTAAGAAAATGTGCAGAGGAAGGAAGGGTTCATGTCCACAAAAATGAAAATAAATTCCCAGATCTTCCAAGATTCTAATAATACTTATTACCCAAAAGACGAGGAAGAAGTATCAAATTTAATTAAAGAATTTCATAAAAAAAATTTGCCAACTGAAATTGTTGGAACTAATTCAAAAAGTTTTATTGGAAATAAAACTCAAGCTTCCAATAAAATTTCACTCTCTAAATTATCAGGTATTATTGATTATTTTCCAGAAGAACTTTATATAAAAGTTAAAGCTGGTACACCATTAGAGGATGTAGAAAAAGCTTTAGAAAAAAATAATCAAGAATTAGCATTTGAGCCAATTGATTTTGGTTTTATAGAAAATGGCAAATCTAATAAGGGCACGGTAGCAGGTTGCTTGTCTTGTAATTATGCTGGCTCTAGAAGATTTAAAGTTGGAAGTGTAAGAGATCACGTTTTAGGATTTCAAGGCATTAATGGTAAAGGGGATATCATTAAGTCTGGAGGAACAGTTGTGAAAAACGTAACAGGTTATGATTTGTCAAAATTAGTTACCGGTTCCTTTGGTACTTTGAGTGTTTTAACTGAAATTACTCTTAAAGTTTTACCAAAAAAAAGTTTTTCAAACACAGTAGTGATTGACGTAAAAGATAATAAAGCAATCTATGATCTATTTGATAAAATAGCAGGTTCAAGTAGCGAAGTATCAGGTGCTGCTTTTGTTCCAGAAGAACCAAAAGACGAAAATTATTTTAAAAATCGAGATAAAATTTTTAAATTTAATGATCTAGATTTTAAAGGTTCATTTTTAGCATTTAGAGTAGAAGGAGATAAAGTTTCAATTAATGAGAAAATTAAATCATTGACAAAAGAGTTGCAATTAAACACTTTTAAAACTTTTCTGTTGGATAGTTATCAATCAGAACCATTTTGGAAAAAAATAAATAATTTGGAACTTTTTGAAAGAACAAAAAATAATTTGATGAGAATAGTTATCGAACCATCTAATGGATCAAAGATGATGAAGTATTTGGGCAATAAATTTAAGTATTATATTGATTGGTGTGGGTCCTTATTTTGGGTTGAGGTACCAGCAAAAAAAAATATGAAAATTAAAGAAATTAAGAAAACTACTAAAGAGTTCGGTGGATACTTAACAATTATAAAAACATCAGCAGATTATGATTATGAAGAGTCAATTTTTACAATTGATGATGTTCGACTAATAATTTCTAAAAAGATTAAAGAAAGTTTTGATCCAAAAAGAATTTTAAATCCTGGGAAAATGTATAGAGGAGTTTAATGCAAACAAATTTTTCAAAAAAACAATTAGAAGATAAAGATAATTTAGCTACTGAAAAAATATTCAAACAATG
>JAFJTK010000057.1 GCA_017880265.1 Candidatus Pelagibacter sp.
CAAGTTCAAGAAGTCTATAGATTACAAGGTGTAATTATAAATGACAAACATATTGAAACTATATTAAGACAAATGCTTAAAAAAGTTGAAGTTAAAGTGTCTGGTGATTCTAGTTATTTACCAGGTGAAGTTATTGATAGAATAAAATTTGATAATACTAATGAAAAACTTGTTGCCGAAGGTAAAACACCAGCTGTTGGTGAACGTGTATTGATGGGTATTACTAAAGCTTCTTTACAAACTGAGTCATTTATATCAGCTGCTTCATTCCAAGAAACTACAAGAGTTTTAACTGATGCAGCAATTAAAGGTAAAGTTGATCCATTAAATGGCTTAAAAGAGAATGTTATCGTTGGTAGATTAGTTCCAGCTGGTACTGGTAGTATTAAGAATAAGTGGAACAAAAAAGCACTTGAGGATGATAATAATTTTATTGCTGAACAAGATAAAATAGAAACATCTGAACCATCAGAAACACCCGCAAATCAATAAAAATAACACCTAATAATTGAAGTTTTAGTTTGACAAAGACGGATTAATAAGTATTTTGGCGATGTTTTTGGTTGGAATGTAGTACCTACTAATAGTACTAAACGCTGCCACAAAATAACCTGTCAGTTATTTTCTTCTAAAAATAAATTAATTAATTTTATAAAAAATTTTATGCCAACTATTAATCAGTTGTTAAGAAAAAAAAGAGTTAAACAACTTACAAGGAACAAAGTTCCCGCTTTACAAAAGCAACCTCTTAAAAGAGGAGTGTGTGTTAAAGTTTATACAACAACCCCAAAAAAACCTAACTCTGCATTGAGAAAAGTTGCAAGAGTAAGATTGTCAAATGGTTTTGAAGTAACAGCTTATATTCCTGGAGAAGGACACAATCTTCAAGAACACTCAGTAGTGTTAATTAGAGGTGGTAGGGTTAAAGATTTACCAGGTGTGCGTTATCATATCTTGAGAGGTAATCTTGATACTCAAGGAGTTGCTAATAGAAAAAAAAGAAGATCTTTATACGGAACTAAAAAAGGTAAATAATGTCTAGAAAAAAAACTCAACCAAAAAAGAATGTAGTTCCAGATCCAAAGTTTAATTCTACGATTATTCCAAAATTAATTAACAATATAATGTACGACGGTAAAAGAGGTGTTGCTGCTAAAATTGTTTATGATGCAATTGAAAAAATAAAAACTAAATCTAAAGATGAGCCAATAAATATATTTAATGAGGCTATTAACAATATTAAACCAACTGTTGAAGTAAGATCTAGAAGAGTTGGTGGTGCTACCTATCAAGTTCCTGTTGAGGTTAAAAGTAAAAGAGCTCAAGCTCTAGCAATTAGATGGTTGGTAGATTCTGCAAGAAAAAGAAAAGACAAACATATGTCAGATAAAATTTTTAATGAACTGTTTGATGCTTATGAAAAAAAAGGTGCTGCAGTTAAAAAAAGAGAGGATGTGCATAAAATGGCTGAGTCAAACAAAGCTTTTGCACATTTTAGATGGTAATAAAAAATGGCTAGAACTCATACATTAGATAAATATAGAAATATTGGGATCATGGCCCACATCGATGCTGGAAAAACCACTACAACTGAAAGAATTTTATACTACACAGGAAAAAGCCATAAAATAGGAGAAGTACATGATGGTGCGGCAACTATGGATTGGATGGAGCAAGAACAAGAACGAGGAATAACTATTACCTCTGCAGCAACCACTTGTTTTTGGAATGACCACAGAATTAATATTATCGATACACCAGGCCACGTAGATTTTACAATTGAAGTTGAAAGATCTCTTAAAGTTTTAGATGGTGCTGTTTGTGTGTTTGACGGTGTTGCAGGAGTTGAGCCTCAATCAGAAACTGTTTGGAGACAAGCAGATAAATATAAAGTCCCAAGAATTTGTTTTGTCAATAAATTAGATAGAACAGGTGCTGATTATTTTAGATGTGTTGATATGATTAGAGACAGACTAGGTTGCAAGCCATTACCTCTACAAATTCCAATTGGTATTGAAGCTTCATTATCTGGTGTTGTAGATCTTGTTAAAATGAAAGCACAAGTTTGGAAAAATGAGGCATTAGGTGCTGAATGGGAATACAAAGATATCCCTGACGATTTAAAAGAGATTTCACAAAAATATAGAACTGAATTAGTTGAAACTGCTGTTGAGCAAGATGAAAAATTAATGGAAGCTTATTTAAATGGTGAAGAAATTAAAGAAGAAGATTTAGTAAGATGTATAAGAAAAGGAACTCTAAACTTTAGTTTTGTTCCAATTACTACTGGTTCTGCATTTAAAAACAAAGGTGTACAACCATTACTTGATGCAACAATCAATTACTTACCTAGTCCAATTGATATCGGGTCTATCAAGGGAACTAAACCAGGTACTGACGAAGAATTAGAAATGAAATTTGAAGATTCTGTTCCTTTTTCTGCTTTAGCTTTTAAAGTTGCAAATGACCCATTTGTTGGTTCACTTACATTTATTAGAGTTTATTCTGGAACTATAAAAACAGGTACAGCTGTTTACAATACATCAAAAGATAAAGAGGAAAGAGTTGGTAGAATGCTTTTAATGCATGCTAATTCTAGAGAAGATATTAAAGAAGCTAACGCTGGTGATATTGTTGCTTTAGCAGGTTTAAAAAATACTATCACAGGACACACATTGTGTGACGAGAATAATCCAGTATTACTTGAGCCAATGGAGTTCCCAGAACCTGTAATAGAAATTGCTGTTGAGCCAAAAACAAAAGCTGACCAAGAAAAAATGGGCGAAGCATTAGGAAGACTTGCAGCAGAAGATCCTTCATTTAGAGTTACATCTGACGAAGAGTCTGGTCAAACCATCATCAAAGGTATGGGTGAACTTCACTTAGACATTATTGTTGATCGTATGAAAAGAGAATTCAAGGTTGAAGCTAATGTTGGTGCTCCTCAGGTTGCTTACAGAGAAACATTAGAGAATGCATCTGAAGTTGAATACACACATAAAAAACAAAGTGGTGGTGCTGGTCAATTTGCAAAAGTCAAGTTATTGGTAGAACCACAAGAACCAGGTGCTGGAAGACTTGTAGAAAGCAAGATTAAAGGTGGTGCTATTCCTAAAGAATTTATTCCAGGAGTAGAAAAAGGAATCGAAACTGTTTCGGATAATGGAATTTTAGCAGGATTCCCAATGATTGATTACAAAGTTACTATTATAGATGGTTTACACCATGATGTTGACTCTAGTGTTCTTGCGTTTGAACTTGCTAGTAGAGCTTGTTTTAAAGAAGCTTGCACTAAAGGAACGTTAAAACTTTTAGAACCTGTAATGAGAGTAGAAGTTGTTACTCCTGAAGATTATATGGGTGATGTAA
>JAFJTK010000056.1 GCA_017880265.1 Candidatus Pelagibacter sp.
TTATTAAGTCGTCCCTTGCTTTTAAATATGCCTAACTTTAAATGTTTTTTCATCCTTTAATTTAAATAATTAAGTATTATATTAGTATTAACAGTGTTCGGTCATGATTAAAGAAATTAAATTTACAGATAATGCTCTAAAACAAATAGGAAATTTATTGTCTAAAAAAGATAAAGGTTCTTTTTTTAGAATCGCTATTAAAGGTGGTGGTTGTTCTGGATTTCAGTATGAATTTACATTTGATCAATCTAAAAATGATGATGATCTTAATTATGAAAATATCTTAATTGATAAAACGTCTGCAGATTTATTAAAAGGTTCAGAGGTCGACTATGTGTCGGAATTAATTGGAGAGTCTTTTAAAATATCTAACCCACAAACCAAATCTTCATGTGGTTGTGGTGTTTCTTTTTCACTTTAATGATTATTTCTTCTTGGAATGTCAACTCTGTAAGAGCAAGAATTGAAAATATCAAAAGCTATTTATTAAAATACAAACCTGATATCTTAATGATGCAGGAAATTAAAACTGAAGATGTCAATTTCCCCTATGATGATTTTGCTTCAATGGATTATGAAAGTCATGTATTTGGTCAAAAAAGCTACAATGGTGTTGCTATTATCTCAAAAACTAAATTAACAAATGTAAGAACTGACTTAATCAAAGATAAATTAAAACAATCAAGAATAATTTCTGCTGAAATTGAATATAAAAAGAAAAATATTCAATTGATAAATATATATACACCAAATGGTAATCCAGTTGATACTGAAAAATATGATTACAAGAAAGATTGGATGGATCAATTAATTAAACAATTAAAATCCTTATCAAAAAAAAATTCTAATATAATACTTGCCGGTGACTTTAATGTTATTCCATCAGCAGAAGATGTTTATAATGTTAAAAGCTTTGAAGATGATGCCTTATACAGACTTGAAATAAGAAAGAAGTTTAGAGAGATGCTAAACATAGGCTTTAGTGATGTTTACAGGCATTTTAACGAAGATAAAGAGGGTTATACATTCTGGGATTACATGAGAGGAGCGTGGCAAAAAAATAATGGTATGAGAATTGACCATTTCTTAGTCTCAAACTCTCTTATCGATAATATAAAATATATTAATATTAATAAAGATCCTCGAGGTAGAGAAAAACCCTCAGATCACACTCCAATTGAAATTAAGCTAGCTTAGAGATTTAATTTTATTAACCAGCTCCTCATTGATGTGTCTAGGGCCAGTATCTAATCGATTTTTATGTCTTCTTTCACCAGGTAATCTTACTTCTCCAATTGATTTCATTTTTTCAAAAAATTCTTCAGCATGTTTCTGCCAATTAGTGCCTGCTGTTTTATCCGGACAAATAGCTAGAATAAATTCACCACCACTCGGTGGACCCCCATCACTATTGTCTTTAGCGGCTGTTTCATAACTAAAATTATCACCAACTAATGCGCCAGCTAATAATTCTACCATCATTGCTATAGCAGAACCTTTATATCCACCAAAAGGTAATAGAACACCGCCGTCAGCAATTTCTGCTGGATCAGTAGTATCTTTTCCATCTTTAGTTAAACCTGTTCCAAGTGGAACTTTATGCCCTTCTCTTTTAGCAACTTGAACTTCACCCATTGCCATTGAAGCTGTTGCCATGTCATATACAACAGGTGTCTTTCCTGGTCTTGGCCAAGCAAATGAAATTGGGTTCGTTCCAAATAAGGGTTTTATAGCTCCAGCTGGAGCGACCGCTGGTTTATAAGAGGTGCATGCAAAAGCAACTAAACCATCTTCAGCTAATTTTTCAGTTTCAGGCCACATAGCAGCCATGTGATGAGAATTGTTAATAGCTAAAACTGCAACACCATTTTCTTTTGCAGCTTTACTTAATTCAGGCAAACCTTTGCTTAAAACAACTGGTGCTAAAGAATTATTACCTTGAACTTTAATTACTGATGGAGAAATCCTTTTAACTTCAGGTTTACCTTTTCCATTAATCTTACCACTTTTTAAACCAGAAACATAAGCAGGCAATCTAAATAAACCATGAGAAATTGAACCATCTCTTTCAGCATTTCTTATCAGATCAGACAAAATACTTGCAGTCTCATCATCACAACCATTAGCAAGTAATGTTTTTTTTGCTAAATCAAAAATTTCATTTAATGTTAAGGGAATTGTGCTCATTCCCCTATTAAATATTTTATTTATGTTTGGTTTTCAAATCTTTTTTTAGATCTTCATGATCACCTACAACTGTGTGATACTGACTTTTTGTTACATATTTTTCTAACAAAGGTACAGCTAACAAAGGTAAAAACCCACCAAGGACAATTCCATATGCTGCACTTTTAAGATTTGGATCAGCTAATGCTGCAATAAAGTCAGCTATAATATGAGCTAAAACTATTCCAACTATTCCTGCTATTGCTCCATTTGAAATAACTTTTAAAAAACGGTTAATACTCCATCCTGAGTAAAAACCTATTAATGGAATTAAAGTATGAATAAAACCAAAAACAAAACCTCTTAAAATTCCATGTTCTTCAACTAGTTCTTCTAAAAAATGAAGAAATTCAGGTAAATCATGAGAATGACCTTCTGCAGCCTGAAGATATGTAAAACTAAATATAGACGCTGTTATTGATAATATTGTTATTTTCTTCATTAATTACACTCCTTACAAGTTGTTAAAACCTCCATTTTAAAAGTACTAAAATCGTACTTTTTAATATTATTTTTTTTAAAGAAATCTAAAAAGATATTTGATTTAAGTTCTTCAGTGTCACCACATTTTTTACAAATAGCTATTGCAGTATTATGATTATCTTCATGTGTATGATTACACAAAATATAGGTTTTTGTTTGATTAGATTTATGAATTCTCTCTTCACTAATTAAACTATCTAATGCTCTATAGACAGTCATAGCTTGTGTTTTTTTAATCTTTTGAAGTTTATCTAGAATTTCATAAGCAGTTAAATGCTTAGATGATTTTTTAATTATATTAAAAACTAATTCTTTGTTAGTCATATTGTTATGTTATAACATAACATATTTTTGTCAATACTTTAATTAAAAAAATACGATTGTTTTAAGCAAATATATTTGATTATAATGATTGAATATGAGTAAAAATTTGGAATTTTTCAAAACAAATGGTTATCTTGTAAAAGAAAATTTAATTGATCAGAGTTTAATCAGAAAAATTAACAAAATTGTAAGCGAGGTTATTTCAAAAGAAAAAAAGAAGAAACATAAAGTTAATGGAACCCAGTCATACAATAATTATCATTTTGTATACAACTCAAATAATTCTAAAAATAAAGAAATTTTAAGACTAAATAACCCTCAAAACAGACATAA
>JAFJTK010000134.1 GCA_017880265.1 Candidatus Pelagibacter sp.
ATAACAAAAACGTTAAAACAACTTCATGGTAGTTTTGCACTAGGAATAATTTTTAAAGATATGCCAGATTTAATAATAGGCGCAAGACGTGGTTCTCCTTTGGCAGTGGGGTACGGCCCTAATGAAAATTATCTTGGATCAGATTCTTATGCTCTTAAATCAATGACTAATAAGATAACTTATCTAGAAGATGGTGAATTTTGTTTTATCAAAAAAGATGAAGTTAATTTTTTTAATGATGAAGGGATTAAAATTAACAAAAAAGTTTTAGAGCTTTCAACCGAACAACAAAATTACGATAAAGGTGATTTCAAGCATTTTATGGCTAAAGAAATTGAAGAACAGCCTCAAACTTTAAAAACAGGTATCAAAGAATATGTAGATAGCATGAATAATGATATCAATATTTATAATTTTCCGTGGAAAATAGATGAAATCAAATCAATAATGTTGATTGGTTGTGGAACTGCTTACCACTCTTGTTTAATGGCTAAGTATTGGTTTGAAGAATTAACAACCTTAGATGTTAATATTGATATTGCATCAGAGTTTAGATATCGAAAAAATAGATTTAAAAAAGATACTTTGTATATCTTTGTATCTCAATCAGGTGAAACAGCTGATACTTATGCTGCATTAGATCTATGTAATAAAAATAAAATGAAAACATGTGCTGTTGTTAATGTAATTGAAAGCTCAATTGCAAGAGACTCGAATTTTGTATTGCCAATTCATTGTGGTCCTGAAATTGGAGTTGCATCAACTAAGGCATTTTTAGGCCAAATACTTGTATTATATATTTTGTCATTAAAATTATCATCATTAAGAAAAGAAATTGAAAATAAAGATTATCAAGAAAAGATTAAAGATCTGAAAAATTTACCAAAATTAATTGAAGAAACTTTATTAATAGATAATGATATCCAAGCTATTGCTTCAACATTTAATGAAGCTAAAGGATCAATGTTTTTGGGAAGAGGTTTTTCTTATCCAATTGCCTTAGAGGGTGCATTGAAACTTAAAGAACTTTCTTACGTTCACGCTGAAGGTTATCCTGCAGGTGAAATGAAGCATGGACCATTAGCATTAATTGAAGAAGGAATGCCTGTGGTAGTTTTGGCTCCACGAGACAACTATTACAAAAAAACTATTTCAAATATGCAGGAAGTGGTAGCAAGGGGTGCTAAGGTTTTATTAATTACAAATAAAAGTAAAGATGAAATTGTATCGGAAAATATTTGGGAAAAAATTGAAGTAGAAACTAGTAATGATGATTTACTTCCATTTCTTTTAACTATTCCGCTTCAAAAACTTGCTTATTATTCAGCTCTTAAAAAAGGTTATGATATAGATAAGCCAAGAAATTTAGCTAAATCAGTAACAGTTGAATAAAGTCTAAACTCTGTTAAAACAATCCCCGGTTGAATATGAAAAATTGGAAAAAAAATAGCTGGAGAAAATATCCTGTAAAACACATTCCTGAGTATCCTGATAAAAAGGAACTGGATACTGTGTTGGATAAGATTGGAACATTCCCACCTTTAGTATTTGCTGGTGAGACAAGACATTTAAAAGATCAGCTTGCTGATGTGGTAGATGGTAAAGCATTTTTACTTCAAGGAGGAGATTGTGCGGAAAGTTTTGCAGAATTTAATCCAGATAATATCAGAGACACATTTAAACTAATGTTGCAAATGTCATTAGTTTTAACTTACTCAGCATCTCTACCTGTTGTTAAAGTTGGAAGAATAGCTGGTCAATTTTCAAAACCTAGAAGTTCGCCAGTAGAATCGAAAGATGGTGTAGAGCTTCCAAGTTATTTAGGTGACAATATTAATGGAATGGAATTTAATGAAAAATCAAGAATTCCTGATCCAAAAAGATTATTTAAAGCTTATTCTCAATCTGCTGCAACATTAAACCTTATCAGAGCTTTTTGTCATGGTGGTTTTGCAGATCTTAAAAATGTTCATAATTGGAACTTAGGATTTATTAAAAATAGTCCTGCATTAAAAAGATTTAAAGATTTAGAAGATAAAATAGCTGATGCACTTGCATTTATGGATGCATGTGGAATTAATTCAGATTTTAATAGAAGATTAAAAACAGTTAATTTTTGGACTTCACACGAAGCATTATTATTACCTTTTGAAGAAACGATGACAAGAACAGATTCTACTACAGGAGAAAATCACGATACTTCAGCTCATTTTGTTTGGATTGGAGATAGAACTAGACAACTTGATGGTGGACATGTTGAATTTTGTAGAGGGATTAAAAATCCAATAGGAATTAAATGTGGACCAACTTTAAAACCAGAAGATTTAATAAATCTTTGTAATAAAATTAACCCAACTAATGAAAAAGGTAAGATAACTTTGATTTCAAGATTTGGTGCTGACAATGTTTCAAAACATTTACCAAAATTAATCAGAGCAATTAAAAAAGAAGGTTTAAATGTAATTTGGTCATGTGATCCTTGTCATGGCAATACCATAAAAGCTGCTACCGGATTTAAGACAAGACCATTTAATAGTGTTTTAAAAGAAGTTAAAAATGTATTTGCTTGCCATCAAAGTGAAGGAAGTTATGCAGGTGGATTACACATTGAAATGACTGGTCAAAATGTAACTGAATGTATCGGGGGAGCTCAAAAAATTTCAGAGAGAGATTTATCCTCTAGATATCATACTCATTGTGATCCAAGACTTAACGCTAATCAGGCTTTAGAATTAGCTTTTTTAATTTCAGATGAGATTAAAAAGAATAGCTCATATTCTAAAAATGCAGACAGAGCGGCATCTTAAAACATTGTAAAAGATACCAACTAACAATATTTTATAATTATGAATGCTTCAGAAAAAGTAAATTTTATATCTAATTGGATTAAAGATTACGCAAACAATATGCCAAGTAAGGCACAATCATTAGTGATTGGAATTTCTGGAGGAATAGACTCTTCTGTTTCAAGCACTTTAAGTGCAATGACTGGTTTAAAAACAATTGTGTTATCGATGCCTATTAAACAAAAATCACAACAACATGATTTAAGTTTAAAACATCAAGAGTGGCTAGTTAATAAATTTAAAAATGTTGAAGCTCATACAATAAATTTAGATGAATTGTTCTCAGCTTTTTCTTCTAGCTTATCTAATTTTGATAACGAACACGGTATGGCAAATTCTCGAGCAAGACTAAGGATGACTACCCTTTATCAAGTAGCTGCTGCAAACAAAGGGATTGTCGTTGGTACAGGTAATAAAGTAGAGGATTTTGGTGTAGGCTTTTATAC
>JAFJTK010000187.1 GCA_017880265.1 Candidatus Pelagibacter sp.
TTACTTTTTTATTGAAATTGTTGTTGGTCTTATTGAATTTGAAACAATATTTCTAGAAAGTTTTATCTCTCTTAAAACGATATAAATTCCAGCTCCAATTATAAAAACATTTCCTAAATAAATATTCCAAGTTGGAATTT
Source organism: Candidatus Pelagibacter sp. (assembly GCA_017880265.1). The sequence goes on from JAFJTK010000187.1 coordinate 141, forward strand.
CATTAAATATATAAAAACCAATTAATGCACCTATTAATAATTGGATATATTGTGTGTTTGCAAATATAGAAGCAGGAAGGTGACGAGCAGAATTTATAATAAAGATCATCCCCATACCTCTTAATAAGCCCGAATTAAAATTTAAAAAAAAATCTGTTTTTGTCATTGGAATATAAAGTTCAAATGTAATCACACCAGAAATTAAAATTAGAATTAATTTTCCAATTATTAAAAATGAATAGACACTTTCTGATTGACCATATTTTTTAACCAATAAATGACCTACTGAAGCGAAAACTGGTATTAATAAAGCCAATAATACATAATTATTTATTTCTTTTCCAAAAGGATCAATTGCAATTATTGTTCCAAAAAAACCAACTAATATCGCTGTATATCTTCTCCAACTTACTTTTTCTTTTAAAAAAATTACTGAGCCAATTGTTAATACAAAGGGTGTAAAGAATATAATGCTATACATTGTTGTAAGTGGAAGTTTATTTATACAAAGAAAAAATAATCCCATCGAAATTATTATAGTGACCGCTCTAACTAAATGAACAAGGAAGTTTTTAGTTTTAATTTTTTTCCAGGAATTTCTAACTTGTGTATAAAGTAAAATTGGAAGTAATGCCGATATGGAGTTAATAAAAATTATTTGTGTTACATGATAATAATTTGTCAATTCTTTTGCTATAGAATCCATAATAACGAATAAAGAGTAGCCAAGAATTGCTAAAAAAAAGTCTACCGAATAGACACGGGTAGTTACTGAATTCATTAGTTTATTTTCTATATTAGTTTTGAAAGATCTCTTTTACTATTCTTAAACGTTGGTAAAGGATATTTAAAGGCATATTTGCGTGGAATACACTTTTCTTTTGCTTTCTCCCAAAGAGCTAGCCATTGTTTAAAATTTTGAACATTAAGATTTTTTTTATTTTTACTTCTTACATAAAAATTTGGAAGTGGTTCTCTACCAGAAGGTTGACCAGCTATATTGTATCTTAGATCTGCACTAATTCTAAAATCATTTGATCTATTAGGAAGTGAGCAGTGTATTGAGTGCTTGTGTAAAAGAATAACATCACCCACGTCTGCTTCTAAGTAAACATGTTTCAATTTATCCAATAATTTGCTGTCCTTGATTTCAACTTGACCCCTATAGCCAGCAACATGATTTAATAATCCTATTTTGTTTATTTTTTTTACTGTAATCATACATCCATTTTTCTTAGTGGTTTTGGTAAAAGGTATCCATACAGTAACCATGTCAGTTAATTTTTGCCCCTTTGAATTAAGTACAGCAGCATCTTGATGCCAAGGTGTTCTTCCACTCAAACCATCAAAAACTGAATCTTTGGGTAATTTTTTTTCAGGTTGTTTAATCCTAGTATTTTGTACTGGATTAGACATAATTTCTTTACCTAAAATTTTTTCTACAACATCTAAAATATTTTTATTTGTAATTAAGTTCCATAAAGATTGAGTAGCAAAATAATCACTGTCTCTCTTTACATGGTCTCTTGGTAATCTAGTATTGAAATATTGATCTAAATCATCAATTTTTAATTTTGATATATAAGAATATTTTTTTTTAAAATTTAAATTAAGAACTTTTCTAATATCTTTTTTTTTTGCAAATTTTTGAATTAAACAATCCATTACAAATTCCATATCATTTAGGATTGGCATTAAGTCTCTTTGAAAGTTAAGTACGTTTTTTACTTTCAAATATCCTTGTTCAAACAATTTCTTTTGAAGATTATTTAGCATTAATAGAAATTAATAGAAATTGGTGGTAATATCAATTCTTTGGAGGAGTTGTTAAATAGTTTGCGTCATGAAAAGAAGTTAACATTCTTTTATTCGTACTAATAATATGTGGATAGTAAGCTGTTCCTTTATAGTTCCATATAACTGGTTTATTTAAAGCATAACTTCCGTATATAAAAAATCTTTTTGGACAGTTTTTTTCAACAAATCGTTTAACGCCGTGATAAGAATTAGGCGTGGATTGAAAAAATACTACAGTTCCCTTTTTAGGAGTAAAGGCTTTTACTATTTCTAATTCATTAATTTTTGGAAACCTTCTAAAACTTTTTCTTAAATTTTTTTTAGCTTTTTTTCTATAAATTGTAAGTGAGCCCCCATTTTTTTTTGGAATATCATTTAAGTAAATTAAAAAATTATATAATCTAGTAATGTCGTCTCTGTGAGGACGTAATCTATAACCTCCTTTAGAAACTGAAAAATCAATATCTAAATTAACTTTTGGATTACTGTAATTATTTCCTAATAATTTTTTTAATTCACTAGAATTTAATTTTTTTTTAATAGTAAATTTTTTAGGATTAAAGTCTCTAGGCTTGTAAGTATTTGTCCAAGAACCATCTTTAAAATTTTTAGAAAAAAGATTTTCAATTTTTTTATAAAATACTTTGCTATTAAAAAGTTTAAAAAGTTTTGCTGAATTGTTTGAAGTCTTGATATAGTTACTGAAGTTTTTTGAACCTTTGTTTATTCTACTTCGTCCTCCCATTATCATATCATCAAAGGCTTTAGATTTACTGATCTCATCAATTAATAAATTACAAGTATTTGCATTAACTACATTGTCTCCAACTAGCACAGGAAAGTTACTTTTAATTTTTTTTAATCGATTGATTTTAATCATTAACTATACATACCTTCTTTGACTTTAATCATTTTATACATCAGATCATTTAGAGGTGTTTTTATTCCATGTTTTTCTCCAATTTTAGAGACAGCTCCACTTATAAAATCAATTTCAGTTTTTCTTTTATACTGAACATCAAATGCCATTGAAGATTTGTTTGTTTGCATGGAATCGACAATTTTATTAAACATGAATAAACATTCATCTTCTGAAACATTAACTCCATCAGCAAGCGCTACTTCTCTTGTTTCTAAAATAATTTCTTTGCCAAGTCCTCTTGATACATCGTTAGCCTTATTATTAACGTATAGATCTGTGTGATGTAGATCAAAGATAGCAGAAAGAGGACCAATTGCTGTTAGAGCAAATAGCTTCATCCATTTTCTTTTTTTAACATCTTCAGCTGCAATCATTTCTAAATTATGTGCAGTGAAAGTATCTGCGATTTCTGTAATTCTATCTGTTATTCCACCTTCATATTCACCAATCCATGAAGGTAATGCACCATGGTTCATTATATGACCTGGTCCAAGAATATTCGAAGCTTGTGTTGTTGTGCCACCGATTACTTTTTCTTTTCCAACAATACTTTGAATTATTGCTTCATGACCAATTCCATTTTGAAAAGACATAAAAACAGTTTTATCTCCAATAATGTTTTTAATGCTATTAAGGGCTTGCTCTAGTGCAGTTGCTTTACACATAACAATTACTGCATCTACTTTATCTAGTGATGCTGGATCAGAAGTAGCTTTAACTTTAATTATACGGTCTCCACCATGACCATCCATTTTTAAACCATCTTTATTAATTGCATCAACATGTTCTTTCCAAACATCAATTAATGTTACATTTAAACCTTTTTCAGCAAGTAATCCGCCAAATAGACAACCCATTGCACCTGCACCTAATACCGCTACTTTTAAATCTTTATTTATCATCGTTACCTTTTTTCAAATTATTTATGTATAGAAATTATATATATTATCTATAGACAATATGCAAAATAAATTATAGCTTATTAATATATGCAATTAAAAATAGAAAAAGGAACTTTCGCAAATCATTCACTTGAAGATATAGCGAGTGCATTAAAAAAAGGGCTTTCAGAAAATTTTAAAACTGTTGAAGTAGAAGTTGAAGATTGTCCTAATCTTCGTGATTGGGATTGTCCTTCTGAAGGAATAAGTGGAAATCAAAAAATTATAGATGTTGGTGGAGAGCCATACATGCATGACCCTAATTTTATTGGTGCTGAATTCGATTATCAAGAAATTTCAAAAATGATTAACTCTGAAAAGTCTTATGCTTTAGGTGCTGGATCTGGTGCAATGTCGTGTTTAGATGGTCACTGTGGTGAATTAGTAATTAATGAAAATTTAATTACTGACGAGTCTAGATCTATAATTGCAAGAGTAAGTCCTGATAAAAAATGTATTGTTGAAAAATATACTGCTAAAAAACATGGTGGACTTGGAAATATTTATTATACCGATGGTAAGCAAGGAAAAGTAATTAAAATAAAAATTAAAGGAAGATCAGGTAATCAAGGTTCGCTTCCACAAGCAATGAGATCTTCATTATCAAATAATTTAAATCTTAAAAAAAATGAACATATTGCTCTTGCAGGTGTATTTAGAATTTTAGAAGGAAAAGTAAGGTCACATGTTCAGCCAGATTATAAAGATATTAAACATGAGTATTATGATCCAAAACAAATGAAATGCGTTAAAGATTTTCTTCAATTTTATGAACCAGTTGGACCAAAATTACAATGCTATACAGTGCTGTGGACTGGTGACCCTACTGGAGGAGAGCTCAATTTAAGAGAGTCTGGAGAGCACACACATTTTCATTCTTATGAACATGATAGAGATGCTGGTCATTATCATTTTGATGTAACTCCTGATGAAATTGAATACGAGGGTTATTTTAATACAGCATCTGAAGTTCATAGGGTTAATAATATCTATAAAGAGCTAACAAACAAAAATAGTATTGAATAGAAAACTTAATAAGTTTAAGTTTGTTTAAATGAAAAGACAGTTTAAGTATCCAAAACACATCGAAGTACAAAAAAGAATTCCAAAACTTACTCAAAAAAGAATTAAATTAGCTGAAATTTCACTTGGAGACTTTGAAGGAAGATTGGCAAATGAATTGTTAAATTGGTTTTCTTTAACCCCACAACATTGGATTATGCTGCATATGGTGATGCTGGCATATTACAAAAATAAATCTATTACTAAAAATGAACTTTTAAAAGTTATCGAAAAATCTTATTTAACCTCTAATGTCTATATTGATACTGCAATTAAGAAGGGTTACTTTAGAATTATAAGAAACGAAAAAGATAAAAGATCAATTTTTATTTTACCATCTGTAATTACCATTAAAACTTTTGAGGAGTTTATTGATCGAAGAGATATTCTTTATAAAGGTGTTAAATGAAGAACGTTTATACATGGGCTGCTAAACCAGCAAAAAGATCAACCACAGTCGGAGATTTAAAAGCTGCGAAAGGTAAGAGAAAATTTACTCAAGTGACTGCTAATAGCATTGAAGAAGCTGCAGCTGCAGAGAAAGCTGGCTTTGATATGATTATTGCTAATGCTAAAAATATAATTCCAGTTAGAGAAGGGTCAAAAAATCTTTTTTTAACTGCAGCCTTAGTATTGAATGAATTTGTTACAGCTGATGACATTATGCGTGGTGCATTTAAAGCGCTTGAAAATGGTGCTGATGCAGTGATGACACCAAGAAGTATGGACATTGTAGAAATGTTAGCAAAAGAAGATGTGCCAGTCATGGGTCACTTAGGATTAGTTCCAAGAAAATCAACTTGGATAGGAGGATTAAGAGCAGTTGGCAAAACTGCTAATGAAGCTTATGAATTATTTCAAAAATTTAAAAGACTAGAGGATGCAGGAGCGTTTTCTGCGGAATGTGAAGTGATACCTGAAAATGTTATGGGAGAAATTTCTAAAAGAACAGATATTGTTACCGTCTCATTAGGATCTGGAAGAAATGCTGATGTAATGTATTTATTTATGGAAGATATTTGCGGAGATACTGAGAACCCTCCAAGACACTCTAAAGCTTATGGAAATTTACTTAAACTTAGAAACGAAATTAAAATTGAAAGAGTTAAAGCGCTAAAAGCATTTAAAAAAGACTCTATGAGCGGAAAATTTCCAAGTAAAAAACAATCTTCTAATTTAGACAAAAGTCAGTTTGAAGAATTTTTAAATCAGCTAGATTAATAAGTAGCGTCGCTGTCTTTTTTAGACAAGGAGCCTTTCATTTTATCTACAGTAGCTTTTGCACCAGCACTTAGGGCTCTTAAATCAGATGCAATTGTTACAAAATCAAAACCTTTTTCAATCATCTTTGTTGCATATTCTGTAGTACCATTGTGAATTCCAGCAAAAATATTATTTTTCTTTGCATGTTCTAGAATTCTCAAAATTTCAGAATAAGCTTTAGTTGTTTCAGCTCGATCAAAACCAGGTTTTTCACCAATTGCTAAAGATAAGTCTGCTGGTCCGATATAAATTCCATCAACCCCTGGTGTAGACATTATCTCATCAAGGTTTTCTAAAGACTCTTTTGTCTCGATCATTGCTAATTTTAATATTTCTTCATTAGCGTGATCAGCATAATCAGCTCCACCATAAATTAAACCTCTAACAGGGCCAAAACTTCTATAACCATCAGGAGGGTACATACAAGCTTGAACAAAATTTTCTGCCTCTTTTTTATTACTAACCATTGGACAAATTATTCCATAACAACCAGCATCTAAAATTTTCATTATTTGACCAGGTTCATTCCAATTAACTCTAGCTAGTGGAGTTACATCTGTTGTAGAAATAGTTTGAAGCATTGGAAGCGCATTACTGTAATCTACAAGTCCATGCTGCATATCTATTGTTAATGAGTCCCATCCTTGATGAGCCATAGCTTCAACTGAGGCTGTGCTTGGAATTGCACACCAACCATTAATTACTGGCTTGCCATCTTTCATCATTTGTTTGATTTTATTTTTTCTCATGATCTATATTTTTAATCCCATGTGTGTGTATTTGACATTCAAGTAATCTTTAATTGCACCCGATCCACCTTCACGTCCATAACCAGTTTGTTTTATTCCACCAAAAGGTGCCTCTGCAACAGCAACTGCTCCAGTATTGACAGCAACACAACCTGACTCTAACATTTCAGATCCTCTATTAGCCTGGTCCATTGAATTTGTATAAAGATAACTGCATAAACCTAAATCGTTATCGTTAGCTCTTTCTATAACTTCGTCAAAAGTTTTAAATGTTAAAACTGGAACTAGCGGTCCGAAGGGCTCTTCTTTCATGATAGTAAAATTATCTTTAACATCATCAAATACAGTTGGTTCGTAATAATATCCTTTATTGAAACCAGAAGGTCTTTTTCCACCCATTAAAACTTTAGCTCCTTCACTTTTAGTTGTTTCAACTAGCTTTTCTATTTCTTCCAGTCTCTTTGCGGTAGAAAGAGGTCCTAATTCTACACCTTCGTCCATACCATTACCTATTTTTAATTTTTTTGCTCTTTCCATAAAAGCACCTACAAATTCATCTTTTCTACTTTCTTGTATATAAAATCTATTAGGAGAAATACAAACTTGTCCATTATTTCTAAATTTAGCTGTAATTGCTATATCAGCTACTTTATTCATATCCACATCATCACAAACAATAAATGGTGAGTGGCCACTTAATTCCATAGTCACTCTTTGAACTTTATCAGCAGCTTTTTTTAAAATTATTTTACCAACTCTAGTTGATCCTGTAATTGATACTTTTTTAATTATATCAGACTCCATTAATTCATTTGAAATTTCAGCTGGATCTCCAGATAAAAGATTAACTACTCCGTCAGGTATACCGGCTTCTTTACAAATATTTACTAACTCCATAACAGCACCAGGAGTAATTACATCTGGTTTACAAATTACAGAACATCCTGCAGCTAATGCTGTAGAAATTTTTCTCGAAGCTAAAATGATTGGAAAATTCCAAGGGACTAATGCCGCAACTACACCTACAGGCTGATAATAGATATGAGCCCTTGTATCAGGAAATCTTGTTTGAACAGTTTGTCCATAAATTCTTTTTGTCTCTTCTGCATTCCACTCAAAAATATCTGCTCCGCCACCAACTTCTCCGACACCTTCTGCTAAGGGTTTTCCAACTTCAAGCGTTAACCATTTTGCAAGAACATCTTTTCTCTCTCTCATTAAATCCGCAACTTTTCTTATTTTGTAAGATCTCTCCCATGGAGTTGTGTTTTTCCAGATCTCCAAACCTTTTTCAGCAGATTTTAAAGCTTTTTGAACATCTAACGAAGATGCTTTTGATGCTTTTCCAATCACTTCCTCAGTTGCAGGATTGATTACGTCATATGTTTCTTTTTTTTCTGCTTGTTGCCATTTACCATCAATGAATTGTCCAAATTTTTCGTACATAGATTTTTTATTTTTAAGTTTACTTAATTAGGTTTTTTAATTTATAAATATATTTATATATAAACATTACACACAATCAAAGTTAAACTTAATTTATGAAAAAAATTACCCTTACATGTGCGCACGCGATAGTTAAATATTTAATTTCTCAAAAAATATTAATTGATGGCAAGAAAGAACCTTTGTTTCCAGGTGTATTTGGGATATTTGGCCACGGAAACGTAGCATGTCTAGGACAAGCATTAGAAGAAAATCAAAATGAACTTCCAACATATAGAGGTCATCATGAACAAAATATGGCTCTTACCGGAATTGGCTATGCAAGAGCAAAACGAAGACAACAAATTTTTGTAGCCACTTCATCAGTTGGACCTGGTGCAACGAATATGGTGACAGCAGCTGGAGTTGCTATGAGTAATAGACTGCCGATTTTATTTTTACCTGGTGACACTTATGCAAATAGAATGCCAGATCCAGTGCTTCAGCAAGTAGAACATTTTAATAACCCTAGCATCACGGCAAACGATGCATTTAGACCCGTTACAAGGTACTTTGATCGTATCACTAGACCTGAGCAAATTATTCAATCATTTCCAGCAGCAGTTCAAACAATGTTAGATCCTGCTGATTGCGGGCCAGCATGTATTGCTTTATGTCAAGATATTCAAGGTCAAACTTTCGATTATCCTGAAGAATTCTTTAAAGAAAGAGTTCACACGATTAGAAGACCTCGGCCAGATGAATTTCAAGTTAAAGAAGCAGCTGAGAAAATTAAATCTTCAAAAAATCCAATAATTATTTCTGGTGGAGGAGTATTTTATTCAGACGCAATGGATGAATTAAGTAAGTTTGCAATCAAACATAATATACCTGTAACCCAAACAGTTATGGGTTACTCAACAATGAAAAGAGATCATTCACATTATGCAGGCCAAATAGGCGGGTTAGGTGGTAAAAATACTAATTCACTCGCTAAGCAAACAGATCTTGCCATTGCTGTTGGTACTAAGCTTGCAGATTTTACCACTGGTTCTTGGGCAAATTTTGAAAATGAAAATTTTAAACTTGTCTCAATAAATGTTTCAAGATTTGATGCAAACAAACATTTAGCACAAGCAGTAATTGGAGATGCAAAAGTTTCTTTAGCTGAATTATCTCAAGCTTTGGGTGATTGGAAAGCTGGTGAAGAGTGGAATAAAAAATCTCAAACTGAACTTAAAGCTTGGAATGAAGAAGTTGATAAAGCAAGTGCTCCTTCAAATCAGGAGATACCAAGTTATGTTCAGGTAATAGGTGCTGTCTATAAAAACTCTGATCCCTCAGATATAGCAGTAACAGCTGCAGGTGGACTTGTAGGAGAGGTTGTTCAGGTTTGGAGACCTAGAGAACTTAACACACATGAGACAGAATGGGGCTTTAGCTGCATGAGTTATGAAATTTCAGGTGCTCTTGGAATTAAAATGGCAAACCCAGATAAAGAAGTCATTTCATTTATAGGAGATGGATCATACTTGATGAATAATACTGATATCTATTCTTCAGTTATAACTAACAACAAGCTTATAATTGTTGTTTGTGATAATGGAGGTTTTGCAGTTATTAATAGGCTTCAATTATTTAAGGGTGGTAAAGAATATAATAATCTACTCAAAAGTTCTAAAACACCAGGTCTTGTTGATGTTGATTTTGCAAAACATGCAGAAAGTATGGGCGCTAAATCAGAACATGTAAACTCTATATCTGAACTGGAAGAAGCATTTAAAAGAGCAAAAAAATCTGATGTTACTTATGTGATATCAATTAAGACACATGCATATCAATGGTTGGAAGGTTCTGCATTTTGGGATAGCCCAACCCTAGAAATTCCAACAACAGAAGAGAATAAAGAAGCTATAAAACTTTATCAAGAAGGTAAGAGCAAACAAAGACAAGGCGTATAACTTTTTATGAACAAAATATTTAAAGTTGGCCTTATTGGATGTGGTCATATTTCAGAAACTTATTTCAGAGCTGAAAAATATTTTAACAATATTAAAATCATTAAGTGTGCAGATATCAACCACAGTAATGCAGTTAGATGTGCAAAAACTTATAAAATTAAGGCATTAACTGTAAAAGAGCTTTTAAAAGACAATGAGGTTGAAATCATTCTTAATTTAACCATTCCTAAAGCACATTATCAGGTTGCAAAACAAGCTTTGATAAATGGAAAACATGTTTACTCTGAAAAACCATTGGCAATTAATTTTAACGATGGAAAAGATCTTCTTAAAATAGCAAAAAAGAAAAAACTTTATATTGGAAACGCTCCTGATACTTTTTTAGGTGGTGGTATTCAGAAATCAAAAGAATTAGTCGATAAAAAAATAATAGGAAAAATAAATTTAGGAAATGCAATTTTTGCTTTTCCTGGAGTTCAATCTTACCATCCAAATCCAGAACCATGGTTTGCTAAAAAAGAAGGTGGGCCAGTAATTGATATGGGTCCATACTACTTAACCGCTTTAGTTAATCTATTAGGACCAGCAAAAAAAGTTACTGGTAGTATCGTTAATGGTGTTAAAAGAAGAACGATTGGTATTGGACCAAGAAAAAACAAAACATTTAAAGTTGAATGTCCCACAACATATCTATCAACAATTATATTCGATAATGGAACAATTATTAGACTAACACTTTCATTTGATGTTATTGCTCATCAAAGAAATCATATTGAACTTTATGGTGACAAAGGTTCTATGATTGTACCAGATCCAAATATGTTTGGAGGCTCTGTTTATGTATGTAAAAAGCTAGGAGATCCTTGGATAGAATATAAAACTAACAAAATGCCACTAGGAAAAATTAATATCAGATCACAAAGTTCTAGAGCAAACGAGTCTCCTACTAATGCAAATTATCGTGGAGCAGGATTAGCAGAAATGGCTTATTCAATTGAAAATAAAAAAATAAACAAATGTAATGGAGAACTATCTCTTCATGTTTTAGATATTATTCAATCAACAATGAAAGCATGTAAGACAAATAAACCACAAGTAATTAAGACTACATGCAAAAAACCAAGTTTATTCCAAACAAAAGATATAAAGAAAATATTGAAATAATATTTATAATCAAAATATGAAAGTTCAGTATTTTGACTTAAAAGATAAACGTGCTTTAGTTTCAGGTGGAGCATCTGGTATTGGAGCATCAATTGTTGAGCATCTTTGTGAACAAGGTGTTGAGGTTTATTTTTTTGATATAGATAAAAAAGAAGCTCAAAAATTAATTTCAAAAATTAAAAAGAAAAAACAAAAAATACCTACTTTTCAATTCTGCAATATTAAAAATATTAAAAAATATAAAACTCTAATTCAAAACATTATTAAAAAAAAAGGTCCAATAGATATTTTGGTAAACAATGCTTCAAATGATCAAAGACATACTCTTGAGGAAATTACAGAAAAATACTGGGACGAAAGAATGGCAATAAATTTGAAACACTATTTGTTTGCTATTCAAGCTGTTAAAAAAAGTATGATTAAAAATAAAGGTGGATCAATAATAAATTTAGGTTCAGTAAGTTGGATAAGGGGAGCGGTTATGTTCCCAGCATACAGTACTGCAAAAGCTGCAATTTATGGTTTAACCAAATCTTTAGCTAGAGATTTGGGCCAACACAATATTAGAATAAACTCTATTGCACCTGGGTCCGTTGCAACCAAAAGACAATCCAAATTATGGTTAAATCCAAAATTTAAAAAAGAAATTTTAGATAATCAATGTCTTAAAAAACAAGTATTACCTGAGGACGTCTCAAGAATGGTTTTATATTTGGCATCAGATGTTTCTTCTGGATGTACTAAACAAAATTTTACAGTAGATGCTGGTTTAATATAAAATTTAGCTTAATTTTTTTTATATTCAGCTTTTACGTTCTTTATTTTGTCTTTAATTGGCTTAGCTTTTCCTTTAATAAGATCAAAAAAAATTAAAAAGGAATTATGATTAAGTTTGATTTAAATAACAGAGTTGCAATTGTAACAGGTGGAGCTCAAGGGTTTGGTTTAGCTATCACTGAAAGATTTATAGAGTCTGGAGCTAAAGTAGTAATTTGGGACATAGATGAGGATGAGGCTAAAAAAGCTATTGAAAAAGTAAAATCTGAAAATTTAACTTATCAAATAGTTGATGTGAGTAACTATGAAACGATTAATTCAAAATTATCTGAAGTTGAAAAATCTCATGGCAAGATTGATATCTTTATCAACAATGCAGGTGTAGCAGGTATGAATACTACCGTTGCAGAATATCCAATAGAGGAGTGGAATAAGGTAATTAATCTAAATTTAAATGCTGTTTTTTATTGTTGCAAAGCAGTTGTTCCATTTATGGCAAAAAATGATTATGGAAGAATTGTTAATATTGCCTCTATTGCAGGTAAAGAGGGAAATCCAAATGCAAGCGCTTACAGTACTTCGAAAGCAGGAGT
>JAFJTK010000054.1 GCA_017880265.1 Candidatus Pelagibacter sp.
TCTTTTAGCATCTGCGAATAATCAGTTATAAGTCTTTCAATTCTTAAGACATCGTGACTAAGAATATTTAATAATTTCAATCTTTGTTCAGAGCTATTAGTATCTTGTAATATTTCTGAAGCACTTTTAAGGGATGCCAATGGATTTCTTATTTCGTGGACTAGATCTGTAGAAAAATTCTCTGCATGAGCAACTCTTTTTTGAAGTTCAATTGTCATATCATCCAATGATTTTGATAAAAGTCCTAATTCATCATTACGACTTTTTAAATTTTCAATATTTGTTTTAGTCTGGCTTTTTTCTTTAATTACTTTTGTGTAGCTTACAAGATTTTGAATTGGTCTTATAAAATATCTACTCAATACAAAAGAAAAAATTAAAATTACAAAACCTACAGCAATTGCTGTTCTAAGGACAAAGGCTTTTCTCTCATCGGTAGCTATTTTGATATCATTAGCATTTTCTGTAATAGCTATATATCCAATATTTAAATCATCTTTAGTTACATTTTTAATTGTAATTAATTTAAATTGATTAAGATCTTCCTGTATGAATGTATAGGAGGTTCCATAATTATCAGAATTTAGATAATCTTTTAAAACTTTTTCAAAAGAAAAATCTTTTTTTTCAGATAAATCTATATTTTCATTTTTATCACTCTTCTCATTTTCATTATTATTTAAACTTTCAAATTCAATTTCATCTAATCTTGTAGAGAAAGATCTTGGATCCAGATCTAATGTGTCTGTGTCTCCTATAAGATTATAATCATTATCAAAAAATATTACCCTATCTAGGTTTTGAAATATAAATCGTGTTGAAAATAAAAACTTTCTTATATCCTCAACATCAAATTTTACATCTAGTCTTAAAAGAGTATTAATAGTGTTATCAATTACATTTACGTGTTTTACTGATTTTTTTTTAATTAGATTGGGTTGAACGTTGTTTAAATAAATAAATGTAAATAAACTAATAATTGTAAAAATTATAAAATTTATAAATAAAAATTTTTTTAATATAGATAGACTTTTTAAGTATTTACTAAACATTAGCTAACATTCCATCTATATCCACTACCATATCTAGTTTCAATAGCTGAAAAATCAGGGTCTACTTTTTTAAATTTTTTACGAATTCTTTTAACATGACTATCAATAGTTCTATCCTCAATGTCAGTGTCTTCTCTATAAGCAATGTCCATTAACTGAGCCCGTTCCTTAATAATTCCAGGTCTTTTTGCTAACTCTTTAACAATTAAAAATTCTGTTGTGGTCAGTTTATCTGGAAGTTGTTTATTATTCCACTCACATTCAAGTTGAGATGGATCTAATTTTAATCTTCCATGTGATATTAAACTTTTGTTTTCCTCTAAAATATTATTTGAGTCTTTCTTTCTTAATTGAACTCTAATTCTCTCAATCAAAACTTTAATTGAAAAACCTCCAGATTTTTTTACAAAATCGTCTGCTCCTAATTTCAATCCTAATAATTCATCAATCTCATCATCTTTAGATGTCAAAAAAATTACTGGTAATGATGTTTTTTTTCTAAGTTTTTTTAGTAACTCCTCCCCATCCATTTTAGGCATCTTGATATCGACTACTGCTAAATCAGGAGGTGTTCTTGTTAAACCAATTAATGCACTTTCACCATCAATATAAGTTTGAACTTTAAAACCTTCTTTCTCTAAGGCGATACTCAAGCTAGTTAGGATATTTCTATCATCATCTATTAACGCTATAGTTTGTTTGTGCATCCCTTATATAAAAATACTAAATTGTTCTAAATTGGGCAATATAATTAAATTAATGAAGCATTCCCCAATTATCTCCAACATTAACATCAACAGTAAGTGGAGTTGAAAATGAATGGTAATCGCTTTGAGCAACACTGGTCATTTCTTCTTTGATTAATTTAATCATTATTTTTTCATCTTTTTTTGGTACTTCAAATATTAACTCATCATGAATTTGTAAAAGCATTTTAGATTTAATATTTTTTTGTTCTAATAATTTTTTATCCAATCTAATCATTGCTAAGCGCATAATTTCTGATGCTGATCCTTGTATAGGAGCATTAATTGCAGCCCTTTCTTGAAAATTTCTGACATTAAAATTTTTATCATTAATTCCATTAAAGTGAGAACGCCTACCAAAAATATTATTTACATAGCCACTTTTTCTACAAAACTTAATTGTATTGTCCATGTATACTTTTATCTCTGGGAATTTAGCAAAGTAAGCATTTAAAAATTCTTCTGCCTCATAATTTGAAACATTAATTTGCTTGGCTAAACCATACTGTGAAATTCCATAAATAATTCCAAAATTAATAGCTTTAGCTTTTCTTCGATGATCTTGATTTACTTTTTTAATATCAATATTAAAAATCTGACTTGCTGTTAAAGAGTGGATGTCTTCATTATTTTTAAATGCTTTTTTGAGCTCTTTAACATCTGCAAGATCTGCTAAAATTCTCATTTCAATTTGATTGTAATCTGCTGAAATTAATAAATGATCTTTTTTAGCAGCAAAAGCTTTTCTAATATCTTTTCCATCTTCTGACTTAATTGGAATATTTTGTAAATTTGGATCACTGGATGCTAATCTGCCAGTTGTAGTCGCTGCTAATAAAAAAGAAGTATGTACTCTTTTTGTTGTAGGATTAATGTGTTCTGGAAGGGAGTCTGAGTAAGTATTTTTTAACTTTGATACTTGTCTCCAGTCTAAAATTAGTTGTGGAAATTCATGCCCTTTAAAAGCTAAATCCTCTAAAACACTTGCACTTGTTGCAAAACTTCCCTTTTTAGTTTTTTTTAAACCTGCAATTTTAAGATCATTATAGATTATTTCTCCTAATTGCTTTGGCGAAGCAATGTTAAATTCCTTTTTGGAAATTTTAAAAACTTTTTTTTCTAAGTTTTTAATTTTTTTTTCAAATTTCAAAGAAAGTGATTTTAGAAATTTACTATCTACTTCAATTCCTTCCATTTCCATAAAAGCAAGAATTTTTATTAATGGTTTTTCAAATATTTCATAAATATTAACCATTTTTTCTGACTTCAAATTTTTAATAAGTTTTTTGTATAATCTAAAAGTTATATCAGCATCTTCAGCAGCATAATCTTTAGCTTTATCAATCTCTACATCGCTAAAATTTATCTCTTTTTTTCCAGTTCCAACAATCTCTTTAAAAGAAATAGTTTTGTGACCTAAATGAATTTCAGATAATGTATCCATGTTGTG
>JAFJTK010000116.1 GCA_017880265.1 Candidatus Pelagibacter sp.
TTTAAACATTTTAATGATTGATAATTGAATGTGTATTTTGATTTTTCACTTTTTGAAGCCCAAATTAAAGTTTCATGTGCATTAGTAAACCTTGTCCCTCTAAAATTAGGCATAGGATTATTTTTGTTCCAAATGACATCATTTAAAATCCAAAAACCTAAGTTTTGTATTGCTGTACCAACTCTAAATATATTGTGATAACTCCCAATAACCCAAATAGCTCCATCCTTTTTTAAAATTCTTTTACATTCTGATAACCATTGATAAGTGAAGTCATCATACTTTTTAAAATTTTCAAATTGATCCCATTTATCGTTTACCGCACTAACTTTTGAACGATCTGGTCTAGTCAATTCACTTTTTAACTGTAAGTTGTATGGAGGGTCTGCAAAAATTAAATCAAAAGTTTCGCTTGGAATTTTTTTTAATTCTTCCAGACTGTCGCCGTTAATAATCTTATTTTTAAATTCACTTTTCATTTGTAAAAATTAATTAGACTCCAGATGGATTCTTCAGTCAACCTAGGATTGAATTATTTGGATTCGATATGTGTTCAGTGGATAGTAGACAACTATATATTGTGTGTCTTCAATCTAGATATTGGGGAAAAAGTTTTTCTATGATGCTTGTTAATACCAAGTTTTTTAATTGCCTTTAAATGTTGTTTGGTTCCATAGCCAAAATTTTGATCCCAACCATATCCTTTATTATTTTTGGCAAGTGTAGATATAAATTTATCCCTTGAAACTTTGGCAATTATAGATGCAGCAGAGATAGAGGGAATTTTTTGATCACCTTTTATCACAGCTTTTAAATTATAATTTTTCATGTTTGGAACTTTATTGCCATCAATTAAAATATGAGATGGTTTTAATTTAAGCTTTGTTACCGCTCTTTTCATTGCCAATAAACTTGCTTGTAATATATTTATTTTATCTATCTCTTTAACTGACGCTTTGCCAACAGCCCAAGTTGAATTTTTTTTAATATAATTAGACAATAACTCTCTTTTATCTTTAGCAATTGATTTAGAGTCTTTAAGTAATTTTATATCAATTGATCTATTTAGAATTACTGCAGCAGCATAAACAGGACCCATTAGACTTCCTCTTCCAACTTCATCAACTCCTGCGGTTATTTTCATTAAATATTTATTTTTAAATCTTGAATTTTTTGTCTAATTATTTTCAAATCTTCCCAAGAATATTTTTTATTTTCTGGAAATCTGATTAAATATGATGGATTGAACGTAATCATTACTGGATAAGTTTTATTTTTTAATATCACTTCTTTCCATTTTCCTCTTTCAGAAGATATTTTAGTATTTATACCTGTTACAGCCTCCATTGCAGAACTTCCCATTAAAATGACAATCTTTGGATTAATAATTGATATGTGTTCTTTAAGAAAAACTGAGTATCTTTTAACTTCTAGAGATGTAGGTTTTCGATCTTCCGGTGGTCTAAAATTTATTGCATAACTACAATAAATATCCTTTCTTTTTATATTAATTGCTAAAAGCATTTTGTTTAATAGTTCGCCAATTTCTCCCTTAAATGGCATGCCGGATTTATCTTCTTCAATTCCTGGAGCTTCACCTATAAGCATAATAGAACTGTTTATATTACCATCTCCCAAAACAAGATTTTGTGAATTATTTTTTAGATTACAATTTTCAATTGAATTTATTTGCTTTTTCAAACCATTGAGCAATTCAGCTTTATCAGTTTGATTTTCTTCTAAAATACTTTCTGTAAATTTAAATCTATTAATAGGCTTATTTTTAAATACAAAATTTGGCTCTATTGTATTTATTAATTCTTCTTCGAATTTGCCTTTTTGATTTATCACTTTTTTAGTCATACAATGATTAAATGTTTAATAAACTAATAAAACTATTTGTTATTCTAGGTGTATTCTATCAGACACCAGTATATTCTAAAAGTGCTAGTTTTAATGAGTTTAATTCAAGAGATTTATCAAATTATTTTTCAGGAATTATTGCATTTGAAAATAAGGATAATTCTGATGCATTAAAATTTTTTAACGCATCTAAGGTATTGTTAAATAAACATGATGCATATTTAAAACGATATTCTTTTTCTTTAGTTTTAGAAAATAAAGTCGCCCAAGCTATTAATGTAATTAAAAATAGTAACAATAATGAAAATTTAGATTTTTTTGAAGCTTATCTACTTTTAATAGCTGATAGTTTGAAAAAGAATAATTTAAATCAAGCAGAAAAGTATTTAAATTTAAGTTTACAATTTCAGAATGAAAATAGATTTAATTTTGTAATATTTGAAACATTAAGACAATATCTCTACACTTTTAAAAATAAAAAAACTTTATTTAATAAAAAAAATTTTGGCAATATCTCTATTATTAATCAAGCATTTCAAAGATGTTATTTAAAAAAAGAAAATACCAGATCATCTTTTCTAAATTTAATAAATAATCCTGATGGTGATTATTCAAGATATATATTTTTTTATATAAATTATTTAATCGAAAATAATCAAATTGAAGAAGCTAAAGCAGTTACTGATCAACTTGATTATATAAACTCTACACTTCTTTTATCCCAAAGCAAAAGCTGGGTAGATGGTAAAAAATTTAAAGAATTTGGCAAAATTTTTTCATGCAATAATCATAATGATATTGTTAGTGAGTTTTTATTTTTAATTTCTAATTTGTACTCCTCTCAAGAGGATATTGAAAAATCAAATTTTTATTTAAATCTTTCAAATTATTTAAATCCAAAATTTATTTTAAACTCATCACTTGTTGCTGAAAATTTTTATTTAAACGGAGAATATGACAAGGCAAAAAAAATATTAAATATTTTTGATAAGAAATATGAATTTTATTATTGGTTTAGGGTAAAAAAAGAAGCACAAATAATTATTAAAGATAAAGGTTATGAAGAAGGGATAGATTATTTAAGCTCAAAATTTAGTAAAATTAAAAATCCAAACGAGAAGATTGTATTCGATGTTGCAAATTTTTATAAAAATTCAAAAAATTACGAAAAAGCTATTGAATATTATACTAAAATTATTTCATCCTTGGATGATAACTCAGAAATCAAATCTGATTTATTATATAGAAGAGGTGGTAGTTATGAACGATTAGGGGATTATCAAAAAGCTGATGAAGATTTAAAATATTCATTAAAAATTAATCCAGATGATGCTTATGTTTTGAATTAC
>JAFJTK010000053.1 GCA_017880265.1 Candidatus Pelagibacter sp.
AACTACAAAAGCAATGTTTGTAACTGAAAAAGTTGCGATATAAATTATTCCATGGCGACCACTGTTTAACAGCATCTTAAAAAATTCTGCTTTATAAATTATTAGCATTCCAATTAAAACAGTGAAGAAGGGGATAGCTCCACGGTAGAAAACCAAACCCCAAGTATCAACATTTGACAACCTAATAAATAAACTGTCAGGGGTTATAAACATTACCGCAATAAAAGCTAATAATGATCCTTTTTTTTGATCTGATAATGCTTTCATGCTTTTAATTCTCTCCAAAAAGTTTTTGCAAGATTAATTCCTGATAAATCATATAGTGTTTTCAATCCAGTAGGAGACGTGACATTGATGTCACCATTTAGTTTTTGATCGATAAAATCAATACCAGCAAAAAATATATTTTGTTTTTTCAAATCTTTTGCGATTAATTTTGAAATTTTATTTTCAATTTTTGTAAGTTTTATATTGATAGGTTTAGCACCTTTGCTCATGTTACTTAAAAAAGAACCTTTTTTTGGAACTCTAGATATTGCCCCACATACTTTTCCATTAATCAAAAACACTCTTTTATCTCCTTCACTAATTTTAGGAATAAATTTTTGACACATGATGTGGTCATGTTGTTTTATAAATCTTTTGATTAGTTTTAAATTAAAACTAGTTAATAAATGAATATCGTTACCACTATAACTGTGAATAGGTTTTAAAATTACTTTTTTATGTTTTTTAAAAAAATTCTTAATTTCATCTATATTTTGAGTAAAGATAGTGTTTGGCATATATTTTTGAAATTTAACTGAATAGAGTTTTTCAGACACATTTCTAATTGAAGTTGGATTGTTTAAAATTTTAACCTTATCTTTAATAGTATCTAAAATATAAGTGGCTGAGATATATTCTAAGTTAAAAGGAGGATCTTGACGAATTAAGATAAACTTACATTTTGTAAGATCTAGTTGTTGTTTTTTTAAAATTTTAAAAAATTTTTTATTTTTATAATTGAATTCAATAAAAAAACCTGCAGCAATAACTTTGGAATTAATGATAGATAGATCTTTAGGGTCATAATAAAATATTTTATAGTTTTTGTTTTGTATTTCATGTGCAAGAAATACACTGGTATCTGTAACAGGATTAAGTTTTGAAGGGTTGTTTCCTTGAATAGCAACTATTTTATTTGTCATATAATTCAGTTAAATCTTCATTTTTAGAAAATTTATTAATCATATGATCTGCGTTTGTTGTTTTATTATCAATTACATTTTGCAAGTGATTTAAAAATAAAGTTTCATTCTTACCTTTTTTGTTCAAAATATCTCGTGTATCTAATCCCTTTTTAGATAAGTCTAACAAAGTGCCCGCCCAATATAGCAAATCTTTACCCATTAATTGGGTATTAAATCCTTTTTGAGGAGCTTCTAAATAAGCATTAATAATTTTATCTTCATCCCAATTAGAAATTAAATCATAAGTTTCATCTAAATTTCCATATAACAAACCGATATTAAATGCAGGTCCAGCACACAAGCAATCCCAACCACATGTATCCATTGATCTAAGTTCAATATATTTTTTTAATCTATTTTCTGTAAAAATAGTACTTAGGTGAGTGGTTAAGTCATTTTCTGTTGGTAGTCGGTTACCAATTTCATCAATTTTACCCTCCATAAAATCTTTAAATAAATATTTTCGACCTGATATGTATTGATCTTTATGTTGTATGAATAGAATTGGAAAATTCATTGCAAATTCAGCATATTTTTCAAAATCTAAATCTTTAAAAAATACTTTAGGCAATCCTCCTCTAGAAGTGCTTTGCCAAACTTTTGATCGGTAGGATAAAAATTTACTTTGTTTCTTTTCAACAATTGCTGAATTAGCAAATAACGCAATAGAAATTGGAACGATTGCATTTACAACTTTAAATTTCTTAATAAAATCTTCTTCTGAGTTATAGTCAATATTCAATTGAGTACCACAAGTTCGGTACATCATATCTAAGCTCAACTCACCTCCTAAAGGCATATCTTTTGTCATCAATTCATATCTTTGTTTTGGATTATTTGGAATTTCATTTAATTTTGAAATAGGATCAAATCCAGCACTGACAATTTTGATATCTAATTTTTGAGTTACTTGTCTTAACTCAAATAAATAATCTTGAGACTCTGCACAAGCTTCATGAATATGGTTTAGTTTATCACCTGATAATTCTATTTGATTACCAGGCTCTAGGGTAATATTTTTACCCCCTTTGTTTAATCCAATGATATTGTTCTTCTCTAAAATCGGGTTCCAGCCAAATTCTAATAAGGCTTCAAACATTTGTTTTATTTTTAGATAATCAATCCTTTTATTACTAGATTTATCGAATAAGAATTTTTCATGCTCAATACCAATTTTAAAATCTTTAGTTTGTTTAATCCCAGATTTAAAATATTCAATAATTTGTTCTTTAGAATTAATCATTTGACTTAAATAATATCTTATTTTGTAATTTAAAGGTAATAATAAGGTGTTTTAGAAAAAATTCTTTTAATCATAGGAGAAAATTCTTCTAAACTCATACTTTTATAATTTGGATCAAATGATGATTGATCGTAATTTTCACAAAAATTAATTGTTGCTTGATAATGCTCATGATCTTTAAATTTATCTCGTGCATTTCTATCTCCACCTAGATGGTGAGCACTATAATAAGTTTGAAAAAGACCATGATGTTGAATAATCCAATAAGTTTTCTCAGATACATAAGGTCTTAATATTGAAGCTGCATATTGAGAGTGATTCATTGGCGCTAGATCATCTCCTATATCGTGCAATAAAGTAGCTACCACCATTTCTTCGCTTTCACCATTTTGATATGCCCGCGTTGCAGCCTGTAATGAATGTTCTAGTCTTGTAATTTGATATCCTTCAAGAGTTGTAGTTTGAGCAGCTAAATATTTGATAATTCTATCAGCAGTTTTTCTTTCAAAATCTTTTTCATATTTTTCTAAAAGTTGGTAATCCTCTTTGTTGCCATTTTTCATTTCTGTGAAACTTACTTTTTTCATTATTAATTATTTGAGGCTGTGCTTAATAAAGATAATTGAGTAACTTTGTTATCTCCAAGCTCATCTATAGGTTTTACTGGATAATCACCGGTAAAATAATGATCTGTAAGCTGTGGGTAAGTGTCATTTCTGCTATTAAA
>JAFJTK010000131.1 GCA_017880265.1 Candidatus Pelagibacter sp.
TTTACATACAGGAGATTGGAAGATTGATCCTGAACCTTTAATTGGAGAGAATATTAATTCCAATAGATTAAAGGAAATAGGAAATGAAGGTGTTCTGGCAATGATATGTGATTCAACAAATGTTTTTAGCTTGGGTAAAGCTGGCTCAGAATTAGATGTTAGAAAAAGTATGCTAAATATTATGAGTAGCTTAAAAAAGAGAATAATCATTGCTTCTTTTGCATCAAATGTTGCGAGATTAGAAACTGCTTTTTATTGTGCTGAAAAAACTGGAAGACAAATATCTTTAGTAGGTAGATCAATGCACAGAATATTTAAAGCAGCTCGACAATGTGGTTATTTAAAAGATGTTATTGAACCAATTGATCCACGTGAGGCTAAAAATATTGCAAGAGAAAAAATAGTTTATCTTTGCACAGGTAGCCAAGGTGAACCAATGGCAGCATTGATGAGAATTGCAAAATATACTCATCCAGATGTATTTATTGAAAAGGATGATACTGTAATATTTTCATCTAAAATTATTCCTGGTAACGAAAAAAAATTATACAATTTACAAAATCAATTGGTTAAAGATGGTATTGAAGTTATATCTGAAGAAAATGAATTTGTTCATGTTTCAGGACATCCAAATAGAGATGATTTAAGAGAAATGTATGAATGGGTAAAACCACAATGTGTTATTCCGGTACATGGCGAACACAGACACATGATTGAGCATATCAAATTTGCAAAAGAAATGAATGTTCCAAACCCTGTACAAGTAGAAAATGGCGATATTGTTAAGTTATATCCAGGAAAACCTGAAGTATATGACAAAGCACCTAGCGGTAGACTTTATGTAGATGGAAATATTAGCGTAGTAGAAGATGCTCAATCTATTAAAGATAGAAAAAATTTAAGTGCAAATGGATATATTGAAGCCACCATATTAATTACACCAAAAGGCAATATTCACAAAAGACCAGTTTTAACTTTTAGGGGTATTCCAGTTGATGATACTGAAGAATTTGTATACGGTTTAGAAGATGCGATTGAAGAAATTACTAGAACCTTTAAAATAGGAAGCAAACAACAAGAACACAATCTAATTGATGCACTTAAGATTGCTTGTAGAAAATTTTCAAAAGAAAAAACTGGAAAAAAACCTTTTACAAATATTAATTTGATAAGAATTTAATGAGTGTTACTGGTTTAGCTATAATTTATATAATTATATGGTGGATTGTTTTTTTTGCTATTCTTCCGATTGATGTAAATAGATTAAAAACAGTTAAAATAGAAGGTGAAGATCCTGGATCACCAGAAAATCCTAAAATGCTGAAAAAGTTCTTATATTGTACTGGAATTACAACAGTTATTTTTATTATAATTTATCTATTAATTAAATTTGAATATTTAAATTTAAGAAATATTATTAATTAAGATGCTTTTATCAAAATCTTTTATTCCAATATTAAAAAATAACCCCTCAGAGGCTAAAATAAAATCTCATCAGCTGATGTTGAGAGTAGGAATGATAAAACAAGCATCTGCTGGTATTTACTCATGGCTTCCACTTGGTTTTAAAGTGATGAAAAAAATAGAAGCTATTGTTAGACAAGAACAAGATAAAATTGGTGCACAAGAAATTTTAATGCCAACAATTCAATCTAGTGAAATTTGGAAAGAAAGTGGCAGATATGATGATTATGGAGAAGAAATGCTCCGAATTAAAGATCGTCAGAATAGAGAAATGCTTTATGGGCCTACTAACGAAGAACAGGTAACTGAAATTTTTAGATCTTCATTTAAATCTTATAAATCATTACCTCAACTTCTTTATCATATTCAATGGAAATTTAGAGATGAGATTAGACCTCGATTTGGAATAATGAGAGGTAGAGAATTTTATATGAAAGATGCATATTCATTCGATGTTACAGATGAAGATGCATTTTACTCTTATAACAAATTTTTCTTATCTTACTTAAGAACTTTCAAAAGATTATCTTTAACAGCTATTCCAATGGCTGCTGACACAGGTCCCATAGGTGGAAATTTATCCCATGAGTTCATAATTTTAGCAGATACAGGTGAAAGTAAAATTTTTACAGACAAACGTATTTTTGATTTAACTAGTGAAGGTACCAATTTAGAAAAATCTTCATTAGAGCAAATGCGTAAAAAATATGAACAGTTTTATTCTGTGACCGATGAAAAATTTAATAAAGATGAATTTGAAAAAATGGTTTTGGAAGAAAATAGATTGATTACAAAAGGTATTGAAGTAGGACACATTTTTTATTTTGGTGATAAATATTCAAAAGCTATGGACGCTGCAGTTGATCTACCAGGTGGAAAAAAAGATTTTGTTAAAATGGGGTCTTATGGAATTGGTGTATCAAGATTAGTAGGGGCTATTATTGAAGCTAAATATGATGAAAAAAATGAAATCATGAAATGGCCATTGTCTGTTGCTCCATATGATATCGCGCTTATTCCAATGATAAACAAAAATGATACTTCAGCTCTTGAAAAGGCCAATAATATAAACACTGAACTAATTAAAAATAATATTGAGGCTATTATTGATGATACAGATGAAAACTATTCATCAAAAATTAAAAAGATGAATTTAATTGGAGCTCCATATCAAATTATTATTGGAAAGAAATCTGAGGGTGATCTCCTAGAATTTAAAGAAACTGGTGGAGAAACTCAGAATTTAAGCTTAGATAAAATAATAGAAATTATAACAAAACAAAAAGTTTCAAATTGATTTCTACGTTAGAAAAAGAAATTACTTTTAGATTTTTAAAAGCTAGAAAAAAAGATGGCTTTTTAAACGTTATATCTATTTTTTCCTTCATCGGTATTAGTCTTGGTGTTGCAGTCCTAATAATTGTTATGTCTGTAATGAATGGATTTAGAACAGAGTTAATAAATAAGATAGTAGGATTTAACTCACATATAACTGTAAAATCTTATGACAATAATGGAATTCAAAGAGATAAATTAGATAATAATAATTTAAAACTTATTAGTAAAAATCTAATTTTTAGTAACTCAGGTGAAGCTATTATTTTAAAAAACAATACTTCAAAAGGAATAGTTTTAAGAGGCTATCAATCCGAAGAATTCTCTAAATTATCAATAATTCAAAATGATAAATTTAAAGGTGAAAG
>JAFJTK010000173.1 GCA_017880265.1 Candidatus Pelagibacter sp.
CATCAAATTCAAAATCTACTTTTTTTTCTTTTAATATATCTACTGCGTTTCTAATATGTTTTGTCCGGCTTGTGAGAGGCTGGCCAAACGTAGAGTGAGAAACAAATGCTACTTTAGGATCAAAACCAAACAGTCTTACTACTCTAGCTGTTGAAATTGCTATTTCAGCCATTTGTTCTGATGTTGGATATTCATGAACACTGGTATCACCAACAAAAATAGTTTTACCTTTATGAACAACCATATTGAGACCAAACATGATCTCACCATCTCTAACATCAACTACTTGTTTTATTTTATCTAATGAAGCACCAAAACGCCTTGTATTTCCTGTAACAGCACCATCTGCATCACCACAAGCAACCATACTAGTTGCCCATATCACTCTATCGTTTCTAACAAGTCTATCACAATCTCTTTCTAGTAACCCTTGTTCTCTTTGTAATTTTTGAAATAAATGTTTTACATATTTATTTCTTTTTTCTTCATCTTTTGAGTTTACTATTTCGATATCAAAATTTTCACTGTAACCAATATTTTTAATTTGTTCTTTTATTTTTTCTTCTTTCCCCACAAGAATTGGGATACCTAATTTAGAATTTTTAAATGCTATTGCAGCTTTAAGTGTATTTTCATCTTCACCATCTGCAAATACAATTCTTTTTTGATTCTTTTTAATATAAGAGTTTATTCCTTGCATAATAGTTACAGTTGGATCTAATCTTTGTCTAAGTTGATCTTTGTATATCTCAAAGTCATCAATATTTTTTCTTGCAACTCCACTATCCATTGCAGCTTTTGCAACAGCGGCTGGAATAATACTTATTAATCTTGGATCAAATGTTGAAGGAATAATATATTCTTTACCATAATGTGGTCTTTCACCTCCCATAGCAGCCACAACTTCATCTGGAACATCTTCTCTCGCAAGTTTTGCAATGGCTTGTGCGGCAGCAACTTTCATTTCTTCATTTATTGTTTTTGACCTAACATCAAGAGCGCCTCGAAAAATATAGGGAAAACCAATTAAGTTATTTACTTGATTTGGATAATCTGATCTTCCAGTTGCAACTATTGCATCATTTCTAACTTCATTTATTTCTTCAGGAGTAATTTCTGGATCAGGGTTTGCACAAGCAAAAATTATGGGATTTTTTGCCATCTTTTTTACAAATTCTTTTTTAAGAGCGCCCTTGGCTGATAATCCAAGAAAAACATCTGCACCATTTATTGCATCTTCAAGAGTCCGTAAATTAGTTTCGATTGCATATCTTGATTTCCATTGATCTATTCCATCAGGTCTTCCTTTATAAATCACACCTTTTCTGTCCAGCATAATAATATTCTCATTTGGGACACCTGAATTTTTAAATAACTCTGTACATGCTTGAGCAGACGCACCAGCTCCATTAACAACTACTTTAATTTCTTTTATTGATTTACCACTTATGTCCAATGCGTTTATTAGTGCTGCAGTTGTAATAATAGCTGTACCATGCTGATCATCGTGAAAGACAGGTATATCTAAAATTTCTTTTAATTTTTGCTCTATTATAAAGCAGTCGGGGGCAGCAATATCTTCTAAATTTATCCCACCAAAACTAGGAGCAAAATTTTTAATTGAATTAACAATTTCATCTGCATCAGAACAATCTATCTCAAGATCTATGGAGTCAATATCAGCAAATCTTTTAAAAAGTACCGCCTTACCTTCCATTACAGGTTTTGATGCAAGAGCCCCTAAATTACCCATTCCTAATATTGCAGAGCCATTACTTATAACAGCTACCAAATTCCCTTTACTTGTATAATCGTATGCAGTCTCTGGATTTTCACTAATCATTCTTACAGGAGCTGCAACACCAGGAGAGTATGCTAAAGCAAGATCTCTCTTAGTGGTCATGTTTTTTGATGAAATGATCTCAATCTTTCCAGGTTTTTTATCTTTATGAAAATCTAGAGCTTCTTTATCTGTGTAGTGATCAATGTTAGTTTTTTTCATTTTTGATAATTAGGTATACAATTAGGGTAAAATTAAGACTAATATGATTTATGAACATAGTTAAGTCAACAGGCACATTTGGTTTTTTTACGATAATAAGCAGATTGCTTGGTTACTTAAGAGATATTCTAATAGCAATTTTCCTTGGTACAGGAATGTTGGCTGATGCTTTCTTTGTAGCGTTTAGAATTCCAAATACATTTAGAAGATTGTTTGCCGAAGGTACTTTTAATGCAGCATTCGTTCCAAGCTATTCATCAGAAATAATTAAGGGAAAAAAACAATCAAATACATTTGCTAATGATATTTTCAATTTACTATTTCTAGGATTGTTATTTTTAACAATTGTAATTGAGATTTTTATGCCAGCATTTGTCTCAATTATAGCTCCAGGATTTGTTGGTGATATTGAAAAAATGGAATTAGCAACAAATTTGACAAGAATTACATTTCCTTTCTTATTTTTTATTTGTTTAGCATCATTTTTTTCTGCAATTCTAAATTCACATAATAAGTTTGCAGCTGCAGCTGCGGCCCCAATAATTTTAAATATTGTTTTAATTTTAGTATTAATTTTTTCTAAATCTTTAGGAGATCAGTTAGTTTATTATTTATCTTATGGTGTTTCTTTAGCTGGTTTTTTTCAATTAATATTTTTATACAAGTATGTATCAAAATATTACTCACTTAAATTTAGCTTTAAATTAAAAGCAAGTGATAAAGTTAAGTTTTTTTTTAAAAAACTTTTACCAAGTATTTTTTCCTCTGGAGTTACCCAAATTAATATTTTAATTGGAACGATAATTGCATCATTTCAAGCAAGCGCTGTTTCTTATTTATATTATGCGGATAGAATTTATCAAATTAACTTAGCTATAGCCGGTATTGCGATTGGAGTTGTTATACTTCCACAACTTTCAAAACATATCCAATCCAGAAAAAAGGATAAGATTTTGCTAATACAAAATAAAGCTCTTGAATTAAGTTTGTTTTTAAGTCTACCAGCGACTATTGCTTTAATTATTGGATCAGAACAAATTATTTCAGCTTTATTTGGATATGGATCTTTTAATGAAAATTCAGTGAATAATTCAAGCTTAGCGTTATATTATTTTGCATTAGGCCTGCCTGCTTTTGCTTTGATAAAAGTTTTTTCAAGT
>JAFJTK010000191.1 GCA_017880265.1 Candidatus Pelagibacter sp.
TGACGCTTTAATAAAGTGAACTATATTTACCCAAGTCTCATTATATGAACTTAAAAAAACTTGATCTCCAACATTTCTTAAAATGATCATTCCAACAAATCCTAAAACAAAATAAGGAAAAATTGATACTATTGAGTAGTCTTTTTTTACAGCGTTCTCTCTATTATATAAATACGCAAATAAAGGGATCATAATAACTAAGAAGGTATTTCTTATTAGCTTTGTAACAGTTGCGATATTCATTGTTTCTGGACTATTAAATTGTTGATCATAAATAAGACCTGCTGCAGCCACTTGAGATGTTTCGTGAATGGATGTTCCCAAAAATAATCCAATGAATAAAGGATCTGAGTCAAAATAATAATTGGCAAAATATGGATAAATAAGCATCGATAAAATTCCAAATAATGTGATGTTTGCAATTGCATATGAAATCTCATTTTTTTTAGCTCCAATTACAGGCGCTGTTGCCATAATAGCAGTTGTTCCACAGACAGTACCTCCGATAGAGATAAGGTAAGCCATTCGCGTAGGTATCTTAAATTTTTTAACTAAAAGTTTAATTACAATTAAAACACTAATGATACATATAATGATAAGAGGTATTGCAATTGCACCAAACTCTAAAAACTCAAAAGGTTTTAATTGAATACCAAGACAAATAATTCCAAGTTTAAGTATATATTTTTGAGTAAAATCTAATCCCTTGATGAAGCTATCTCTCATTTGGAATATGTTTCCAAATAACATTCCAAATAAAATAGCAATCATCGCTGTAGATATAGGGCTTTTTTCATAACCTAAAAGCTCGATACCAACAATGTTATTAAAACCTTGAGAAAGAGTATAAAGAACAAACGCTAAAACAATACCAGGTATTACTACCAGGTATTGTTTGTAATTCATTAAGGTTTAAGTTTGATTAAGCACTTCTGTAAAGCTTAGTCATCACAAATTCTTTGTGACCTAAAGCTTCAGCACAAGTTAATCTTCCGTTTGCAACTCTTAGAGTTGTTTTAATTAACTCATCTCCTGCTTCTGATAAATTCATTTCTCTTGAAAGAATTTTAGAAACATCACAATCAATATGTTCACCCATACCTTTAACAGTTAGTGGGTTTGCAGTAAGTTTTACAACTGGTTCAATTGGGTTCCCAACAATATTACCTTGGCCTGTTGGAAATAAATGAATATTGAAACCTGCTGCTGCTTGAAGCGTAACACACTCTGCTGCTGCTGAAGAAGTATCCATAAAGTATAAACCTTTTCCTTTAGTTGGCTCTTCTGCTGGCTCAAGTACATCTATAAATTTACAATTTCCAATTTTTTGAAAGTTTCCAAATGCTTTCTCTTCAATTGTAGTTAATCCACCAGCAATATTTCCTGCTGTTGGCTGACTTTCTGAAAGGTCATCAGTTGCCTCTTTTAATATAAAGTCATTGTAAGAACTCCATGTTTTCATGAATTTTTCTGAAGCTTCAGGAGTTGCACCTCTTGTTGCACAAACCTGTTCAGCACCAGTTAATTCTGAAGTTTCTCCAAAACATAAATGAACACCCATTGGCTCCAATTTATCCATTAGATTACCAACAGTCGGATTAGCTGCTAATCCAGATGTTGTATCAGACTCTCCACATTTAACTGAAATCCAAAGGTCGCTCATTGGACATTCTTCTCTTTGTTTTTCTGAAGCCCACATTACAAATTCTTGAGCTTTTTTAGAGGCTTTCATTGTTGTTCCAATGTCACCAGTTCTCTCAATATGAAATCCTTCAACTGGTTTTCCAGTTTTTGCAATACCATCTACAATTTTTTTAGTCCATTTTGGCTCAATACCAATAACGATCACTGCAGCAACATTTGGGTTACAACCAGTTCCAATCATAGTTCTAAAATGAAGTTCTAAATCAGCTCCAAATTGCAGTCTTCCATATGAATGGGGTAGAGCGATTGTTCCTTTAATATTATTTGCTACTGCTTCTGCACAAGCATTTGAAATGTCATCAACTGGAAGAATTATTACATGATTTCTTGTACCAGCTCTGCCATTTTCTCTTTTATAACCTAAAAAACTTTTTGGAATTTCCATACTATTACCACTTCTTTGTTTTTACATTGTGAACATGAACATGCTCACCTTTTTTAATTGATTTAACCACTTTACCTATATCGTGACCATATTTAAGGATTGTGTCACCCTCATTTAGATCAGTCATTGCAATTTTATGACCTAAAGGGATTTCATCTATAGATTGAATATTAGTTGAACTGTCATCTTCCATTATCCAGCATGCACAGTCTTGTTGGGGAGTGATTTTTTCAATAACAACTACTCCTACGTTGTCTTTTTTATCATGTATAATTATATCTGTTGCCATATCGTGTCGATTTGTTTGTTTGAAATTTGTAAATTCTTATATATTAATCGCAAAAATTAACAAACGAATTTTAAAAAATATTAAATTTACACTTTAGAGAGGTTCTAGTTTTATGACAAAAATGACAACAGAAGAAGCTTTTGTAAAAGTTTTACAAATGCACGGTATTGAACATGCGTTCGGAATTATAGGTTCAGCTTTTATGCCTATTTCAGATATTTTTCCTGATGCAGGTATTACTTTTTGGGATGTTGCTCATGAAACTAACGGTGGTTTAATTGCAGATGGATACACTAGAGCCACTGGAAAAATGTCTATGGTAATTGCTCAAAACGGACCTGGAATAACTGGATTAGTTACACCTATTAAAACTGCATATTGGAATCACACTCCACTTTTATTAGTAACTCCTCAAGCTGCAAATAAAACTATGGGACAAGGTGGTTTCCAAGAAGTTGAACAAATGAATTTATTTAAAGACATGGTTTGCTACCAAGAAGAAGTAAGAGATCCTTCTAGAATGGCAGAAGTTTTAAACAGAGTAATTGAAAAAGCAATTAGAGGATCTGCACCTGCACAAATCAATGTACCAAGAGATTATTGGACACAAGTAATTGATATTGATCTTCCACCAATTGTAAGACTAGAAAGACAGGCGGGCGGTGTTGATGCAATTAAAAAAGCTGCAGACTTATTATCAAATGCAAAATTTCCAGTAATTTTATCTGGTGCTGGTGTTGTGATTGGTGGTGCGATTGAGGATTGTAAAAAACTTGCTGAAAAATTAGATGCACCAGTTTGTTCTGGTTATCAACATAATGATAGTTTTCCAGGAAGTCATCCATTAGCAGCAGGTCCATTAGGATACAATGGTTCAAAAGCAGGGATGGAATTGATACAAAAAGCTGATGTTGTATTAGCATTAGGTACAAGACTTAATCCTTTTTCAACCTTACCAGGTTATGGAATGGATTATTGGCCAAAAGATGCAAGTATTATTCAAGTTGATATGAACTCAGATAGAATTGGTCTGACAAAAAAAGTTACAGTTGGAATTTGTGGAGATGCTAAATTAGTTTCTCAACAAATTTTAGCTCAACTTTCACCAACAGCTGGTGATACTGATAGACAAAAAAGAAAAGACATTATTCACCAAACTAAATCTGCTTGGTTACAAAAATTATCAAGCCTTGATCATGAAGATGATGATGAAGGTACTGTTTGGAATCAAGAAGCTAGAAAAAGAGATGCAGATAGAATGTCCCCAAGACAAGCATGGAGAGCAATTCAAGCAGGAATGCCTGATGATGTAATTATTTCAAGTGACATTGGTAACAACTGCGCAATTGGAAATGCTTACCCAACATTTGAAAAAGGAAGAAAATATTTAGCACCAGGATTATTTGGTCCTTGTGGATATGGTTTTCCCTCAATTTTAGGAGCAAAAATTGGTTGTCCAGATACTCCAGTAATAGGGTTTGCTGGTGATGGAGCTTTTGGAATTAGTATGAACGAGATGAGCTCATGTGCCCGAGAAGAATGGCCAGCAATTTCAATGGTTATTTTTAGAAATTATCAATGGGGAGCTGAAAAAAGAAATACCACTCTTTGGTTTGATGATAATTTTGTGGGTACTGAGTTAGATCCAGAGTTAAGTTATGCTAAAGTTGCAGATGCATGTGGATTAAAAGGTGTAACTGTTAGAACAATGGAAGAAACAACTAATGCAATCAAGCAATCTTGTGAAGATCAAAAGAAAGGTATTACAACCTTTATCGAAGTAATTCTAAATCAAGAGCTTGGTGAACCATTCAGAAGAGATGCAATGAAGAAACCAGTTAAAGTTGCTGGTATCAACAAATCAGATATGAAGAAGCAACCTTCTTTAAACTCTTAAGAACTTTAAAATTTATTACAATTATCGTAAAGTCACTTCATGGAAGTGACTAACGATAATAGTTGTAGTTGGATTAAAGATTTAATCCCTAGAACAAACATTAAGACACTTCGATCAAATGAGGATTGTGAATGGCTAGTAATTGGAGCTGGTTACACAGGACTATCTGCTGCAAGAAAATTAGCTCAATTATATCAAAATCAAAAAATTATATTAATAGATTCACAATTAGCAGGTGAAGGGGCTAGCAGTAGAAATTCAGGGTACTTGGTTGACACCACTCTCAACGATGGATTTACATCTAATAAAGATTTAGATAACTATAAAAAAAAAACTGATATTTATGATTTAGGAATAAATACTGTTAAAAAATTTATAAGTGAATATCAAGTTGATTGTGACTGGAATGAATGTGGAAAATATTTTGCCTCATCCAAAAAAGAAGATGAAAAAATTTTAATAAACTTTTCAGATACTCTTAAAAAACTAGGTTTTGAACATAATTTATTATCTAATAATGAATTATCTAAAAGATTAGGTACTAATTTTTATAATGTAGCACTTCATACTAAAGGTGGAGTTTTGTTACATCCTGGGAAATTAGTTAGAGCAATGATTGATGTATTACCAAAAAATGTTTGTTTATATGAAAACTCATCTTTACTAAGTTGGAAAAAAACTAAAGATATAATTTCTTGCAAATTTAAAAATGGTAGAATCAATACTAAGAAAATTATTTTTGCAACTAATGGTTTTTTAAAATCTTTAGGAATTAAATCAAACTATAATTTTCCAATTACTTTAACTGCAAGCATGACAAGGTCATTAACTGATGATGAATTTAAATCTATTGGCCAACCAAAAGAGTGGGGTGTTTTACCTGTAAGACCAATGGGTGCCACAATTAGAATGACTAAAGATAAAAGAATTTTAATAAGAAATACAGCTGAAGTTCACAATCCTTTTAAAATGTCAAAATTTGATTTAGAAAAAAGATCAATCAACCAAAAAATTGGTATTCAAAAAAGATTTCCACAATTACCAGAGGATATAATACAATCATCATGGTCTGGTGTTGTATCCAGAACAAGGAATAGTTCTCAAATATTTGAAAAAATTGACAACAATGTTTTTGCTGCTGGTTGTTATAATGGTTCAGGTATTGGAGTAGGCACTCTTTTTGGTGAACAAATTGCTATTAAAGCAAGCGAAGAAAATTCTACAGAAATAGAAACTATAGAAGCTAGAAACAAACCTACATGGTTACCCCCTCAACCGTTTTTGAATTTAGGAGTTAAAACACGTTTAATTTATGAGCGTTTACGAGCTAGATCAGAGATTTAAAGAACAACTAAATCTAATTTTTGCTTTCCTAATCTTTCGTTTCCGTTTTCTGTAACTAAGTAGGTTTCGCCCAAATTCATTGCCAAATTATTATCTGAGTCCATTAATATCATGTGCATAAAGAAGACGTTGCCAGGTTTGATAACATAAGGATTGCCGGTATATAGCATAGGCCAGTCCATCCAATTAGGTGAAAATGTTGAACCTAATGAATATCCACAAGCATTCATTCTTGCTTTATTAAACCCTAAATCATCAAATGTTTTTGCATGTGCATCAAAAACTTCACCAGCTGTATTACCTGGAACTAAAGTATTTACACAATTAGTTAGTGCTTCAACGCAAGCTTCATGCATTTTTATATGTTTGGGGTCAGCTTTTCCTATAGGAATTGTTCTAAACATTGCGGAATGATAATGTTTAAAAGTACCCGCCCATTCTAGACTTAGTTGGTCAGTGTTAGATAAACTTCTTTTTTCAGCTTGGTATCTGCAAAGTAAAGCATTGTCACCTGAGCCTATAATATATTCATTAGCGGGATAATCTCCGCCACCTTCAAGAACAGCTCTTTGCATTTCAGCTAAAATTTTTGCTTCATTAGCTCCAGCTTTTGCATATTTCCAAGCCTCATCTAAAGCTCTATCTGCCAGCTCAGCAGCTTGTTTTACATAAACCAATTCTTCATTAGATTTTATAACTCTTAATTTTGTAATCAGTTCAGATTGATCTTCAACTTTACAATAATTTTCTAGAGATTTATTTAATTTTAAAGCATTACGTCCTGTCATTCCATAAGCTTCATATTCAATGCCAACATTTTTATTTTTAAGATCAAGTTCATCTAAAATTATCTTAAGATCATCCGTTGGGTTTATTCCATCTTTATCCACCCAAATTCTTATATCTTGAATATTAGAAGTATTTTGTGCCTGTCTTAGGTCAGGTGCACGAGTTAATAAAACCACATTTCCTTTTTGGTCTAAAACTAAAGTTTGAAAAAAAACATATCCAAATGTATCGTAACCAGTAAGCCAATACATCGACTCTTGTCTAAACATTAAAAGAGCATCTAATTTTTGCTCTTTCATAGATTTTAAAACATCTTGTTTTCTTTTAGAAAATTCTTCTTTACTAAAATGAAGCGCCATTAAGAAATAATTGCTTTTACTGATCCTAATTTATCAATTTTACCAGTATATAAACCTTTTCCAAGAATAGGAACTACACCTACAGTAGAACCTGTGAATACATAAAAATCTTTACCTAAATCAACTTTATCTTTTTTAACTTTATTTAGAACAAATCTTAAAGAGTTAAGTGGGTTAATGTATACCGCATTAGTATTTCCATTAACATTTTGATTAACTTTTTTATTTGAAATGTTTGCTTTTAAATTGCCAATATTTATTTTCATATATTTTTTCTTTTGCCCGATTAAAAACTTAACATTTCCCCCAAAATCACTACTTAAATCACCAAAAGAAGTAATTCCTTTTCTTTTTTGTCTATAGCCAACAACTTCTATGCACGGCGCCATATGAGATATGAATTTCGTAACATTTTTGTTTGTAATTGATCCCTTTGATGTAAAAAAAGACTTTTTAATTAAATAACAAACTTCAAGCTCAATCCCTAAAGTTGATTTATTTATTTTAACACGTTTACCACTTTTTAAAAAATTTCTTTCATAGACTGATGCGTAAAATGGCTCTTTTTCTTTTAATTTTTTTAAAAGTGGAATTCCTGTGCCTCCAGCTTTGTAACCAATAATAGGTTCTTTAATTTTGCTTTCACATAGTTTTCTAAATTTATCAGCATCTACAAGTTTTTTCGTAAATCTTTTGGGTAAGGCTGTAATAATTTTATTTTTTAAAAAGGCGTTAACTAATTTATCTGAAAGTTTATCTTTTAATGTTTTTTTCATTAGACTTTTTTATTTTAATACCGACATAGGATCAAGTCTTGTTTGAAACCAATTAATTCGAAAGTCAAGATGAGGTCCAGTTGATCTTCCTGTTGAACCAACAGTACCTATTATATCGCCTTGATTTATTCTATCTCCAACTGACACTAAAACATTTTCAAGGTGTGAATATATTGTTGAAATACCATGACCATGATCCATTATAATTGTGCCACCTGTATAATATAAATCATCTTCAGCCATTGTAACAACACCAGTTCCAGAAGACTTTATCATTGTTCCTTGTTTTGCAGCTATATCAATACCGTAATGAGGCCATCTTGGTTTACCATTTAATATTCTTTGGCTACCATAGACACCACTAATAATTCCTTCTACTGGCATAATAAATTTTTCTTTAAAATAAATTAGATCAGAGTTGATAGCTCTAGCTTCACCAATAGCATTATTTTCTTTTTTAATTCTTTTATAAACTGACTCAGGTGGTGTTACCTTGCTTTCAGCAAGTCCATCAATTCTTTGGATATTATATTCTCTCTTTAAAACTTTTTTAGTAATTATTGATTTTTTTCCATTTAAAATTTTAGTAAATGTTAAATCAAATTTTCTATCTCTATCAATTCCAAAAACAAAAAAACCATCTTCAGATACTTTTACTTCTTTTTTGCCAACTTTAATTTGTGCTTTAGGATCGGTTTTGCCTAAAATAAAATGCCCTTGAGTAAAATTACCTTGAAATTCTATTGCTTGTACTTGCGAAAATGTAAAAATGAATAAAACTAATAAGAGTCTATAAATTATTGAGCTGTCCATCCACCATCTATTACTATTGATGTACCTGTGATCATTGACGAGGCTGAAGAAGCTAAAAAGCAAACAGTTGTTGCTATATCACTCTCTGTTGCAGCTTTTCCCAACGGAATATTGCCTAAAGCGAGTTTCTTAAATTTCTTATTTTTAAAAAAGTTTTTAACCATTGGAGTTTCTACAAAAGTTGGCGCCACAGTATTTACTCTTATATTTTTTTTTGCTAACTCAACACCCATACCTTTGGTAAGACCCTCAATACCAAATTTAGTCATATTATATACGTTTCGACCACTCATACCTACATGACCTAGTTGAGAGGACATGTTCACAATTGAACCTGGTCTTTTTTTATTTTTTAACATTTTTTTAACAACAAGTTGAGCTACGTTAAAAGCAGCTTTAAGATTAAGATCAACTAAGTAGTTCATGCTTTTTTGTTTAATTTTTTCAAATGGTTCTGGGATATTAGTTCCTGCATTATTCACTAGAATATCAATAATTTTAATTTTATTAATTTTTTCTTTTAAATCTTCGTAATTCATTACATCACATGGAACTTTAATAATTTTTCCTTTAATTTTTTTGATTTGTTTTTCTAATTTATCAAGATCAGATGGAGTTCTGCTAAGTGCTATAACTGTAGCTCCAGCTTCTGCCAAAGCAATAGAACAAGCTTTCCCTAATCCTTTACCTGCACCAGTAACTAAAGCGTATTTATTTTTTAAATTAATTTTTTGTAAATACATTATAGAAATATTATTTTAATATCTGTGTAAATCAACTCTACTGCAACCACTAATATTGCTAGTAATCCTGCCCATGCTATCCATTTGTATTTTTTAATCCAACCTGAGATTAAATTAGCTGCTGTAGCCATTAAAACAATTGATAAAGCCAATCCAAAAATTAATAATCCATAATGATCACCAGCTGCACCCGCTACACCTAACACGTTATCTAAACTCATTGTAAAATCAGCCAATAGAACTGTCCATATAGCTTTTAAGAAGCTAGAATTGTCGACTTTTATATCTTCTTCGTCTGACTGTCCTTTAATTACATCAACATAGAGTTTGTAGACAATATAAAGCAGTAATAATCCTCCAATCAACCTCAAGCCAGTAATCTGCAACAAGTATGCAGTAAGCATAGTTAAGATAATTCTTAAAACTACAGCTCCACCAATACCCCAAAAAATTACTTTTTTTCTTTGTTCCACTGGAAATTTTGAAGCAACCATTCCAATAATAATCGCATTATCACCAGCTAAAACTAAATCTATGAAAATGATTTGTCCTAAAATTGTTAATTGCTCTGGTGTAAATAATTCTGCAAACATTTAGTGCTCTAGTATCATATCTGCACCTTTTTCTGCAATCATTATTGTTGGTGCATTAGTGTTACCAGAAGTAATACTGGGCATTATGGATGCATCAATTACTCTAAGATTTTTTATTTCCTTAACTCTTAATTTTTCATCAACAACAGCCATATCATCTTGGCCCATTTTACAAGTACCAACTGGATGAAAAATAGTTTGTGCATAATTTGATGCCTCTTTGACTAATTCTTCATCATCATTAATGTTTATCCCTGGCCTATATTCTTCAGGTGAGTACTTTTTAAAAGTTTCAGACTCTAAAACAATTTTCCTTGTTAATTTAAGACCTCTTGCAGCAACCATTCGATCATGGTCTGTTGACAGATAGTTTTGTTTTATTTTTGCATAAGTTCTAGAGTCTTTATCAACAATACTTACATGACCTCTACTAGTGGGTCTTATATTCGAAACAGTAGGAGTAAAAGCATGAAAATCATGATTTTTAGTTGCACCCAATGTATCCATACTCATTGGTTGAACGTGCCATTGTAAATCTGGAAGCTCAAGTGATGGATCACTTTTAGCAAACATACAAAGCTGACTTGCCCCCATTGTCATTGGACCAGATCTTTTGAATACGTATTCAAGTCCAATCATTAAATTTCCAAATAAACTATTAATCTTTTTGTTCAGTGATTTTATTCCATTTATTTTATAAATAGGTCTCAGCATTAAATGGTCATGTAAATTTTCACCAACTCCCTTTAAATCTTTAACAGATTCAATACCTAAGTTTTTTAATTTTTCAGGATTTCCTATACCCGATACTTGTAATATTTGAGGAGATCCAATAGCACCAGACGAAAGAATAATTTCTCTATTAGCTTTTACTTTTTTTAATTCATCACCTTCCCAAAATTCCACTTCCTCAGCAGTTTTATCTTTAAAATTAATTTTTTTAACATGAGCATTCGTAATAATTTTTAAATTTTTTCTATGTTTAATTGGATTTAAATAACCAACGGAAGTACTACATCTAAAACCATCTTTTTGAGTTACTTGAAAATAACCACATCCATGGTTATCACCAGTATTAAAATCTTTTGTTTTGGGAATTCCAAATTCTTCAGCTGCATTTTGAAACTCGTCTAATAGAGGAAGATGTATTCTTTGATCTGAAACTGATAAAGGTCCACCAACCCCATGAAATTCACTTTCTCCTCTCTCTTGATTTTCTGCTTTTATGAAATAGGGCAAAATATCATCCCAACCCCAACCTGTATTTCCTGATTGTCTCCAAAGATCATAATCACGATGTTGACCCCTTATATAAAGCAATCCATTAATTGAAGAGCTACCACCTAGAGTTTTACCTCTTGGATATCTTATTGAAATATTATTCATACTTTCATCTGGTTCTGTTCGATAACACCAATCAGTATTAGGATTGTGCATGGTTTTAAAATATCCAACAGGAATATGTATCCATGGGTAATTATCTTTGCCACCAGCTTCTAATAGTAAAACTTTGTGATAAGGATTTTCAGATAATCTGTTAGCAAGTACACAACCCGCTGAACCTGCTCCAAGAATTATGAAATCAAAGTTATCCATTAAATTAGAACCTTTATAAGTTAAAAATTTTTATATAATAACAAATTTACTTAAAAATTGCTTAATAAATCAATATTAACCCTTGTTTAACTTTTAAAAGTTTGAGAGGGTACTTTTTTTATAAAAAAACACAGAGAGGGAAAATACAATATGAAAAAAATCATATCATTAGTTGTAGGAACTCTTCTTTTAACTGTCATGACAGTTACAGGAGCAAATTCTGCACAAACTCTTAAGTGCCAAACTGTAATTAGTGCTAAAGCTGATGAAGTGAAAATGTTAAAAGATTTCACTGACACAGTTACAGAACTAACAGAAGGTTCACTTAAGTTCGAAATTATGCCAGCAGGAGCAGTAGTAGGTGTAAAAGAAACTTTAGATGCAGTTGATAAGGGTCTTATCGATTGTGGTTTCGCTTGGACTCACTATTGGTCAGGTGATCACCCAGCAGCTATGTTATTTGGTTCGCCAGTAGCAGGTGCAGGTGTTGGTATTGATAACTTAGCTTTCTTATCTTGGTTCCAATATGGTGGTGGTAAAGAATTATACGACCAACTATGGACTGAAATGGGAAGAGATATCAAAGGTTTCATGTTACAACCAGTAGGTCCAGAAGCTTTAGGTTGGTTCAAAGAGCCAATTAATAGCATGGCTGACTTTAGAAAGTACAAGTTCAGAACTCCTCCAGGAATTCCAGGACAAACTTATAAAGATATTGGTGTAGCTTCTGTTGCAATGGGTGGTGGAGATATTCTTCCAGCTCTTGAAGCAGGAACAATTGATGCAGCTGAATGGTGTTGTCCAAAACCTGACATGACATTCGGTTTCCAGAAAGTTCTAAAACATTACTACCTACAAG
The DNA here is from genome assembly GCA_017880265.1 of Candidatus Pelagibacter sp. Next base: position 12,148 of record JAFJTK010000191.1, read on the forward strand.
GTCTTCACCAAGTAGTAGTAAATGCTGA
>JAFJTK010000101.1 GCA_017880265.1 Candidatus Pelagibacter sp.
ATATACTTCCAATATCTACTTCTTTTCCTTTGTTATTGGTGACTTTGAAATTTAAATTAGTCTCTACAATAAAGTCTGAATAATAAGCAAGACCTCTAACGATTGTAAAATTCGTCTTAACTTGATCTAAATTAGACCCAAATCCTAATACCTCAAATACATCCTCAAGCTCACTTATTCCTTCTTGAGATAAAGGATTTTTTAAAGTTTCTTTTAATTGTTTTAAGTCTTTTATTTTTAAAAAATTTAATATTTGTGTTGCTTGATCATCGGATAGATCAGCCCCTTTAGTAATAGCACCACTTTGATCTTTTCTTTCTTTTTTAAGAAGATCTTCAACACCTTTTAATCCAAATCCAGGCTTATCTAATTTATCAATTGCTCGAATAACCTTAATTTGTTTTTCTTCAGAAATTTTTAATTCATCAATTAATCCTTGAACAATTTTTCTATTACTTACATTGATGGTGAATTGATCTTTGTTTAATCCACAATCAGATAGTGTACTTGAAATTAAGTTACAAAGTTCAGCGTTTGCTTGGGCGGGATTAACATTTCCAATGATATCAAAGTCTGCTTGCATAAATTCTCTGTAACGACCATTTCCAGCTTTTTCGTTACGAAATACATTTTGAATTGCATATCTTTTAAATATTGAAGGGAGCTCTTGATTGTTTTGAGCAACAAATCTTGCTAGAGGGCTTGATAGATCGTACCTAAGCGTAATACTTTTTTCACCATCTTGAAATGAGAATACATCAGACATAGGATTACTATCGTCTTCTGCTAGAAAAGATCCTATATTTTCACTAATTTCAAACGAAGGGGTTTCAAGAGCCTCTGCTCCAAACTTAATAAAATTATTCTCAATCGCTTTTAATAGCTTTTTTTTGAGAAGAAGTTTTTTATCCCAACGATCTTCAAAACCTGATGGTAATCCAGGTACTAATTTATTTTCTTTATTCATTTTTTGGTACCCGGGCTGAGAATCGAACTCAAACTTAAAGTTCCACAAACTTTCGTGCTAACCGTTACACCACCCAGGCATTCCTTGTTTTTATATTATTTTTGTGTGGATTAAAAATTATATTATAAATAAATAGCCTACAGGCTATGGAAACAGATTCTATGAGTGCTTCTTGAAGTCTCTCTGTATGTAATATTTATAATCATGGGCAGTCTTTTAGACAATAATTGTCATTATTCAAGGTAAAAATAAAAAGGACGTTAATCTATTTTATAGATTTAACGCCCTTAGAAATATTTAAAAATTAGTCTATTTTTTTTAGATTAACTGCAGAAGGACCTTTTGGGCCATCTTCTAATGTAAACTCAAGTTTATCACCTTCGTTTAGATATCTCATGTCAGCTGCTTTTACTGCTGAAGCATGCACAAAGGCATCTTTTTCCTTGTCATCTCTTTCAATGAAACCGTAGCCCTTTTTACCATTATACCATTTAATTTTACCAGTTAGTGTACTCATCTTATTTCTTAGTCCTTTAGTTATTTATTATATAAATAAGGTAATTTCTTTTAAAATTATTTCAAGATGAAAAGTGGATGGTGGTGCCTCGGGAAGGATTCGCACCTCCGACACAAGCCTTTTCAGGGCTCTGCTCTACTCCTGAGCTACCGAGGCAAAAATTAACCTCTAAAGATTATTCTGCCTTTTGTAAGGTCGTAAGGTGTCATTTCGACTGTCACGTTATCGCCTTGCAATACTCTAATTCTGTTTTTTCTCAACTTACCAGCAGTATGAGCGGTAACTGTATGCCCATTCTCTAGCTTAACTCTAAACATTGCATTTGGAAGTAGGTCCATGACCTTTCCTTTAAATTCAAGCAAATCTTGTTTAGACAATTTTATTTTCTCCTAATTCTTTTTTTTACAGATTGAGCATGTCCTGCCAAACCTTCGTAATTTGCAAGTGTTATAACTGAAGGGCCAAGACTTTCAATACCCTTTTTAGATAAGTTTATATAGGAAATCCGTTTATAAAATTCATTTACACTTACTCCACTTGAATATTTTGCTGAACCATTAGTTGGTAATATGTGGTTAGAGCCAACATTATAATCAGTCATTGCCATAACAGCATATTTTCCTAAACAAACAGATCCTGAACTTTTAATTTTTGGTACAAAAGATTTATAATTTTTAACATTTAGCTCCAAGTGCTCAGGGGCTATTTTATTTACAACATCAATTATTTTTTTGTCAGAACTAATGTGCATTAAAATTCCATTACTAATTAAACTTTTTCTTGCAATAGAAGATCTTGGAATTTCTTTTAATTGATTAGAAATTTCATTTTGAACTTTATCTATTAAAGATTTGTCTTTTGAAATTAAAATACATTGAGCAAGATTATCATGCTCTGCTTGTCCAATTAAATCACTTGCAACCCATTCTGGATTTGAAAATTTATCACAAACAATAGTGACTTCAGAAGGACCTGCGGTCATTCCTTCAATTCCAACATCACCAAAAACCTCTTTTTTAGCTGCAGCTACATAAGCGTTACCAGGGCCCACTATTTTATTAACTTTATTTATTTTCTTTGTTCCATAAGCAACCGCTGCAATCGCTGATGGTCCACCGATTGAATAAATTTCTTTAATTTTACATTTACGAGCTGCATATAATACTGCTGGATTTTGTTTTCCTTTAAATCCAGGATTAATCATCACAATTCTTTTAACTCCTGCAACAATTGCTGGAATAGCATTCATTAATACACTTGAGGGATAGGAGGCAGTTGAACCAGGTACATAAATTGCAACCGATTCTAAAGGTAAATATTTATACTCTAGTTTGTTTTTGTACTTATCAACATAAGAAATGTTTTTAAATTTTTGAAGAGAGTGAAATTTATAAATTCTATTGTAAGCAATATCGATTGCTTGCTTTACTTTTTTATCTAGTGATTTTATTGAATTAGCAATCTGTTTTTGCGAAGGAACAATTATAGTATTTTTATTAAATCTTTTTTCATATTTTACTAAAGCTTTGTCTCCATTTTTTCTGACATCTTTAATAATACTTGAAACTGAAACTGAGTTAGATTGTACTTTTTTCTTTCTTTGCAAAAGCAAGC
>JAFJTK010000052.1 GCA_017880265.1 Candidatus Pelagibacter sp.
AGATTAAATGGTATTGATGCTGTCTATTTAAGTGCTGAAGAAGTTAAAAAATTTTGCCCCATAATAAATACATCACCAGATATTAGATATCCTGTTCTAGGGGGAACATTGCAACGAAGAGCTGGTACTGCTAGACATGATGCTGTTGCCTGGGGTTATGCAAGAGGTGCAGATGAAATGGGGGTTGATATAATTCAAAATTGTGAAGTTAAAGGAATAAAAAGAAATGGTGATAGTGTTGAGGGTATTGAAACAACAAAAGGTTTTATCAAAACAAAAAAAATTGGTGTAGTAGCCGCAGGTCATTCAAGTGTTATTGCAAACATGGCTGGTTTAAGATTGCCATTGGAAAGCAAACCTTTACAAGCTTTAGTTTCAGAGCCTGTAAAACCAATAATTGATACTGTAGTAATGTCTAATGCTGTTCATGCATATGTTAGTCAATCTGATAAAGGTGAATTAGTAATTGGAGCAGGAACAGATGATTATGTTTCTTATACTCAAAAAGGAAGTCATCAAATAGTTGAAGGTACGTTAAATGCTATTTTAGAGCTCTACCCTATTTTTAGTAGAATGAGAATGTTGAGACAATGGGGTGGAATTGTAGATATTTGTCCAGATGCCAGTCCAATTTTAAGCAAGACTACTGTTAAAGGATTATATTTTAATTGTGGTTGGGGAACTGGTGGATTTAAAGCGACTCCAGGATCTGGAGATTTATTTGCACACACAATTGCTAACGATGAACCTCATAAATTAAATGCTGCATTCAATTTAAATAGATTTGTAAGTGGTGACCTTGTTGATGAGCACGGTGCTGCTGCGGTTGCTCATTAATGTTTATCATAGATTGTCCATACTGTGGTGAAAGAGATCAGCAAGAATTTAAAGCTGGTGGTGAGGCTCACATAGAAAGACCAAAACAACCAACTGAATTAAGCGATGATGAGTGGGCGGAATATCTGTTTATGAGAAAAAATATTAAAGGAGTTCAATTTGAAAGATGGAACCACGCACATGGTTGTAGAAAGTGGTTTAATATGGTCAGAGACACATCTAACGATGAAATAAAATTAATTTATAAAATGGGTGAAAAACCACCTTCAGAATAATATGCCAACAAATTTAAGGGTCCAATCAAGTGAATTTATAGACGAAACTATTAGAGTTTCTTTTAAATTTAATGGAAAGACTTACTACGGATTCAAAGGAGACACATTAGCTTCAGCTCTACTCGCTAATGATATTCATTTAGTTGGTAGAAGTTTTAAATATCATAGACCAAGAGGCATAATGACAGCTGGTTCTGAAGAGCCAAACGCAATCGTTCAAGTAAATGATAAAACTAATAGAACCGAGCCAAATGTAAGAGCTACAGAGTTAGAAATTTATGAGGGGCTAGAAGCATCTAGCCAAAATTGTTGGCCGAGTGTGAATTTTGATATTGGAGGAATAAACAATGTAATTTCAGCATTTTTACCCGCTGGTTTCTATTACAAAACATTTATGTGGCCAGCAAGCTTCTGGGAGAAATATGAATTTTTTATTAGACACTCAGCAGGCTTAGGTAAATCCCCAACTGATAAAGATCCTGATATTTATGATCACAGATATATTCATTGTGATGTCTTAGTGGTTGGAGCTGGGATATCTGGAATTTTAGCAGCAAAAAATGCTGCAAAAAATAATTTTAAAACTTTATTGGTTGATGAAAAAAATGAATTAGGTGGTTCTACTATTTATCAAAATAGAGAATTTAATAAAATTGAAAATCAAAGTTCTTCAGATTGGATTAAAAAAGAAATTGAAGAATTAAAAAATATAAAAAATCTAGAAGTTAAAACTAGAACAAGCGTTGCTGCATATCATGGATATAATTATTTATTAGCAAGAGAGAACTTAACTGATCATTTAGAAAATAAAGATAAACAAGGTAAAATTAGACAAAGATTATTAAAAATTAGAGCTAAAAAAGTTATTCTTGCAACAGGAGCATTAGAAAGACCACTTATCTTTAATAATAATGATAGACCTGGGATAATGCTTTCTTCAGCTATAAAAAAATATGCTGATTTTTATGGAGTAGTTTCGGGTAAAAAAAATGTTTTTTTTACCAATAATGATAGTGCTTATGAAAGTGCTTTATGTCTTCACAACAAAGGTATTAAAGTTGAGTCAATTATTGATATCAGAGAAAGTTCAAATTCTAAAATTGTAAAAGCTGTTGAGAATGTAGGTATAAAAATTCATTGGTCTCACACAATTGTAGATACAAAAGGCTATAAAAGATTAAACTCTATATCAGTAATGAGACTCTCTAATGACGGATTGTCTGTAACTGGAAATAAAATAGATATTTCTTGTGATTGTCTAGGTGTAGCTGGAGGTTGGACGCCTGCAGTTCATTTATTTACCCAATCAGGTGGAAAACTAAAATTTGACGAAAACAATAAAGTTTTTTTACCAAATAAATATCCATCTGATCAATTAAGTGTTGGATCTTGTAATGGGCATTTTTATTTAAAAGAAATTATCAATAATTTATCAACTAATTTAAAAGAATTTTTAAAAATTGATAAAACAGATTTTGATAACTTATCTATAGAAAGTGAAGAGGAAAATTCAAAAAGGAATATTTGGTTATTACCATCAGATAAACCTATAGGAAAAACAAAACCATTTGTAGATTACCAAAACGATGCTACTGCAAAAGATATTAAACTAGCTTTAAGAGAAGGTTTTAGATCAATAGAACATGTAAAAAGATACACAACAACGGGTATGGGTACTGATCAAGGAAAACTTGGGAATATGCATGCATTAGGGATTATTGCAGACACAGCTGGTGTTAAAATGGGAGAACTTGGAACTACAACATTTAGACCACCTTATACACCGCTAACTTTTGGAACAATTGTTGGACGTAATGTTGGAGAATATTTTGATATATTTAGAAGAACCCCAATCAATGATTGGCACATAGAAAATAAAGCTGAATTTGAAAATGTTGGTCAGTGGAAAAGAGCTTGGTACTATCCAAAAAATAATGAAACAATGCATGAGGCCGTTCA
>JAFJTK010000051.1 GCA_017880265.1 Candidatus Pelagibacter sp.
TCAATTAGAAGATCTAAAAAAAATTGATTTTACTAAAAAAGTAGCATTTCTTTTTGGATCTGAAGCATCAGGACTATCAAATAATGAGATTAGTTATGCAAATTACACGTTACAAATTCCAACTAATCCTGAATTTAAATCTTTAAATTTATCTCACAGTCTAATTATTATTGCTCAATATGTCTCAAGTATCGTAAAATCTAAGACTTCTAATTTTAAAAAGTCTAAAAAAGTAAAAGCTGCTTCTAAAAAGGAAATTCACTCGATGACAAACTTATGTATTCAAAACTTGGACGAAATTAACTTTTTTAAACCCAAAGAAAAGAAGCCTATCATGCTGGAGAACTTGAGAAACATTTTCTACCGAATGGAGCTATCTTCTAAAGAAACACGTATATTAGCTAGTGTATTTGCTAGTTTAGGCAAAAAACGTTGATTGACAAAATGGTCTGTAAGCTTATAAACCCCAATATTAAATGACAAAAAGATTAAACTCTAAACATAAAGTAGATCGAAGACTAAAGGTTAACCTATGGGGAAGACCAAAAAGTCCTTTCAATACTAGAGCTTACGGACCTGGTCAGCATGGTCAATCAAGACAAGGTAAGCCGTCAGATTATGGAATTCAGTTACAAGCTAAGCAAAAATTAAAAGCTTACTACGGTAATATTAACGAAAGACAATTTAGAAATATTTATAAAAAAGCTGTTATGCTTAAAGGGGACACTGGTGAAAACTTAATTGGTTTATTAGAGAGAAGATTAGATGCAGTGATCTACAGAGCAAAGTTTGCAACTACTATTTTCTCAGCTAGACAATTAATTAACCATGGTCACGTAAGAGTGAATGGTAAAAAAGTTAATATTGGAAGTTACTTAGTTAAAGAAGAGGATACAATTGAGATTAGAGATAAATCTAAACAACTTGCAATAATTGATATTGCTTTAGCTAATAAAGAAAGAGAAGCTCCAGAATATATTCAAATGGATGAGAAAAACAAAAAAGTTAAATTTGTTAGAACTCCTAAGTTTGAAGAAGTTCCATATCCAATTGTTATGGAACCTAATCTAGTAATCGAATATTACTCTAGATAAAATTTAAATTAATTTTTAGCTTTAAAACTTATTCCTTTAGCCTCAAGTAATTTTGCTAATTCACCACTTTCGTACATTTCTTTAACGATATCACAACCACCCACAAATTCTTTTTTAATATATAGTTGAGGGATAGTCGGCCAATCACTGTAGACTTTAATACCTTCTCTAATATTTTGATCTTCTAAAACATTCACACCTTGAAAATTAACTTCAAGAATTTTTAGCATATTTGATACAGCCATTGAGAAACCACACTGAGGAGCATCTGGCGTTCCTTTCATAAATAAGCATACTTCATTACTATCAATATGATTTTGAATTAAACTTTTTGTATTATCGTCCATTATTGCTCCTTTGTTTTAATTGCTAGGGCATGTAATTCATTTCCCATTTTACCCTTAAGAGAATTATACACCATTTTGTGTTGTTCAATTTTGCTTTTGCCTGAAAATTGAGCGGAAGTGACAGTTGCTGAATAATGATTTCCATCTCCAGCTAAATCTTGAATTTCAACAGTAGCATCAGACAATGCTTCTTTGATTAAACTCTCAATTTCTTTTAAATCCATTGCCATTATTTACTCATGTAATTTGTTAGCCAATTTGTATTCGATGTTATTAATTCGTCAATTGATACTTTTGTCTTTTCATTAATAAACAATTGATCTTCATTAATCGTTCCAAGTTCATCATAATGAACGGCGTTTTTGTTTAAAATGTCAGTCACTTTTTTTAGACTATCTTTACTAACTTCAATTATGTATCTGCCTTGATCTTCACCAAAGTAATACGCAATTTCATTGATTAAATATTTTGGTTTTTTAAGATTAATTCCCTTATTTCCTTTAATACACATCTTTGAAACAGCAGTAATTATTCCTCCAATGGATACATCATGAGCACTTTTGATATGACCTGCATCAATTAACTTTAATACAGTTTCTCCATTATTTTTTTCATTAAATAAATTTACCTCTGGTGGAGGACCATTTTTTTCATTTAAAATATTTCTTGCAAGTAAACTCTGATCAATATGACCTTCAGTTTTACCAATAACTAGAACGATATTGTCAACTTGCTTAAAATCCATGGTAATCATTTTTTTATAATCTTTAATTAAACCAACTCCTCCAATAGATGGGGTAGGCTTAATTCCTTCATCTTTGGTTTGATTATAAAAAGATACATTTCCTGAAACGACAGGGAATTTTAAATATCCAGCAGCTTCTCCAATACCTTGAACGCACTCAACAAACTCTCCCATATTTTCTTCATTTTCAGGACTACCAAAGTTTAAACAATTAGTAATAGCAACTGGTTTTGCTCCAACCGAAATTAAGTTTCTAAAACTTTCACAAACTACTTGTTTTCCACCAGTTAATGGATGTGCCCAACAATAAACAGCAGAACTATCAACTGATGCTGCAACTGCTTTATCAGTTCCATGAACACGAACAACCCCTGAGTCACCACCAGGTTTTTGAATAGTGTCTCCCATAACAGTGTGATCATACTGTTGCCAAATCCACTCTTTACTGCAAACATTTGGATGAGATAAAACTTTCTTTAAAACATCTATAATTTTTAAATTTTTAAGAACTTCTTTTTTAATTTTATTTTTTTTAGGAAGTTTTGCTTTTTTCCATTTACGGTCATACATTGGTGAATTTTCAACCAAAGTATTAACTGGAATATCTGCCACTTGCTCATTATCAAAAAATAATTCAATTTTTTTAGAATTAGTTGTTTTACCAATTACAGCAAAATCTAAATTCCATTTATCAAATATTTTTTTAGCTTTTTCTTCTTTGCCGTTTTCAAGAACAATCAACATTCTTTCTTGGCTTTCAGAGAGCATGATTTCATAAGGGGTCATGTTTGCTTCCCTGCATGGAACTTTATTTAAGTTAATTTCAATTCCAAGATTTCCTTTAGAAGCCATTTCAATACTAGATGAAGTTAATCCTGCT
>JAFJTK010000183.1 GCA_017880265.1 Candidatus Pelagibacter sp.
AAAGATCTATAAAATTACAAAATTCAAAATGATGGCCATATAATATAAGTTGACTTGCTGGATTTAAATTCATTTAATCAATCTATCAATTTTATCCAAAATTAGTTTTTCATTATTATTTATATCTAAATTTGAATTGACTAATTGATATTTATTTTTTTGTTTTTTTGACAAATTTAAAAATCCTTTTTGAACTTTGTTATAAAACGACATTTTAAATTTATCATATCTATTTAGTGATTTTCTTTGTTTTAATCTTTTTTGAAGATTCTTTTGATTAACTATATTTAAAAAAGTAAAACTAACTCTAATATTTTTAAGTAAGTATTTGTTTAAAGTTTCAATCAAATTTAGATCAACTCCCATGCCATAGTGTTGGTAAGCAATAGTAGAGTCTGTAAACCTATCAATAAGTATTATTTTTTTATTATATGATTTTTTAATAATATTCATGTTTTCACTTCTTGCTGCCATATATAATAATAAATCAGTATCTTTATTAAAATTTGATTTATTGTTTAAAATTAATTTTCTAATTTTTTCAGAATTTGGATTTCCTCCAGGCTCTCTTATTTTTATATGATTAATTTTTTTTTTACTAAGATATTTTGAAACAATTGAAATATGGTGACTTTTTCCACTCCCTTCAATTCCTTCAAAAACAATAATTGGTTTCTTAGACATCGCCCCAAATGAGATAATTAAGTGATTTTAATAATCTTGATACAAAATTTACTTTTTTAACTTCATTTGAAGCAAGTAAATCATATTCACCAACTAACTCATCATCGTAAACAACTTTTAAAATAGCGACTTTTTCATCTTTTTTAATTGGAGCTTCAATTGGCCCTTCGTATTTAACAGATACTTTTAAAAGTTTTTTTTTAGCTTTTTTTATAGTTTTGTAGATATCTTCATTAGTATAAACATCTACTTTATCTTGTTTTCCAAGCCATACATCAATTTTTTCAAATGGTTCATTAGCTTTAGAGATATTTACAAGATCAAAATTAGTAAGACCATATGTTAATAACTTAGAACTTTCTTTTGATCTAGAATTTTTTGAACTAAATCCACTACCAACAGCAATCAGTCTTCTGCCATTTCTAACTATTGATGAAGCTAAAGAGTATTTTTCAACTGCTAAATATCCTGTTTTAATTCCATCAGCACCAAGGTTATTTTTATATAAAAGAGGATTTCTATTGCCTTGTGTTATTGGATCACCCCCCGTCCTATTCCATGTAAATTTTTTTTCTGAAAACATCTCATAAAATTTAGGGTGTTTATTAATTAAATATTTAGACATTTTTAAAATATCTCTAACTGTTGAATAATTATCAGGATCGTTGATACCAGATGAATTTGCAAAATTTGTATTTTCCATGCCAATTTCTCTAGCTTTTGCTGTCATTAAAATTGCAAACTCCTCTTCAGTACCAGCAATACCTTCAGCTAAAGCTACACAAGCATCATTTCCAGATGCAACTATTATACCTCTGAGTAAATTTTCAACTGACACTTGATCACCCACCATAATAAACATGGATGAATAACCTGATGTTGATAATCGCCATGCCTTTTCCGAAATAATAAACTTTTCATCTAATTTTAAATCGCCTGATTTGATTAAATCAAAAGCAATTATGGCTGTCATAATTTTTGTCATTGATGCGGGATATATAGAAATATCTGCTTCTTTTTCATAAAGAATTTCACCTGAGTAATAATCTTGAAGAATTGCAGTTCTTGCTTTCACATCAAGATTGGCTAAGGCTGATTCAATATAAATAACGCTTACAAATAATACTAAAAATAATTTCTTAAACATCTTTTAAAATTTCTATATTTTCAAAATCTAATGATTTAATTTCATTAAATGAGTCTTCTAGTTTTTTTATATCATTAAACGGTCCTAATAATACCCTATATTTAGTATTGGATATTGTTTTAATAACAGGGTTAGTAATATTTGTTTCATCAATAATTCTATCAGACATATTCTTTGCTGAGTCTTTGTAATAAAAATCAGCAATTTTAATTGAATAACTAAAAATATTATCTTTTTTAGCTTCATTTTTTGGTTGATTGACATCACCTAAGTTATCAATTTGAATTCCATCAACAGGTGCTTTTTCTGCAACTTTTTTTTCTTCATTATACGTTTTAGCTTTTTTTGCTATGAATGTTGAGTTTTGAGATATCAAAACAAGATCAATATAAGGCTCATTTAAGTTTAATGATAGTTCATCTGCTATTCTTGACGTTATTACACTATTATAAAAATCAGAAAACCTTACTTTGTTTGAAATAACTTCAGCAATCACAGTTTTTTGGTTAATAGGATTTGTTATTTTAACAAAAGAATTTTTTTTAAGATTTTTATGAAAGATGAAAAGAGATTTGTTATCAATTTTTTTTGAAATTTTTTTTTCTTTTTTTAATACTGGGTCGTAAACAAGTGTAAAACCAGAATTCTTATACTTTGACATTATTTCTCTATTAACAACATCTTTTTTAAGATTATTCTGCTCACATCCTACTAAGAAGATAAAAAATACTATTAAAATAGATTTATAATTCATTTTTAAATTTTTCCTTAAGAGTACAAACAGCTAATGAAAATCTTAAAGATCTATTCCACTTTAAAATAATTTCGTAGTTATCAAAAACAATATAAGCAGGACTTAAATTTTCTGCATCTGGTATTATATCTTTGTCAGGTGTGATTATTGAAGTAATTAAATTATCATATTTTTGATCTAATATATTTGCATTAGATATATATTTTCTAAAATATTTTAATTTTTTTTTATCATGTAGTTTTTTTGCTGAAACATTTAAATATTTTTTTGGTATTTCGTTTGTTAATTGCACCTTATAAAAACAAGGCTCATTATCTTTCCAACCAATTTGATTTAAATAATTAGCTGCAGATGCATAAGCATCGTGATTATCTTTTAAATCAA
>JAFJTK010000050.1 GCA_017880265.1 Candidatus Pelagibacter sp.
GTTAAGAGAAGGTAGCATTCCTTCTCATACTTTAAGAGCAGACATAGATTATGCTGAAGCTGAAGCTTTAACTACTTATGGAATTATTGGAATTAAAGTTTGGATTTACAAAGGTGAGGTTTTTGCTAGAGAATTTAGTCAAGAAACTAACAAAATAGTGCCGAAAGAAGGTAAAGAATAATGCTTCAACCAGTTAGAACAAGATGGAGAAAAGCTCACAAAGGAAGAATTCATGGAACAGCCACTAGAGCAAGTTCTATTAACTATGGTGCATTTGCTCTTAAAGCATTGCAACCTGAGAGAATTACAGGAAAACAAATCGAGGCAGCTAGAGTAGCTTTAACTAGACACATGAAGAGACAAGGAAGAGTATGGACAAGAATATTTCCAAATATTCCAGTATCCAAAAAACCTATCGAAGTAAGAATGGGTAAAGGAAAAGGAAATCCAGAGTTTTTTGCTTGTAGAGTGAAGCCGGGTAGAATTTTATTTGAAGTTGATGGAGTATCAGAACAAATAGCTAAAGAAGCTTTATATAAAGCATCAGCAAAATTGCCTATAAAAACAAAAACTATTAAGAGGTTTGCTTAATATGAAAAAACAAGAAATTAAAAAATTGTCGAAGGATGAAATGATTAAAAATATTGATAAATTAAAAAAAGATCTTTTTAATTTTAGATTTCAAAAAATGAATTCTCAAGTAACAAACCCAGCAAAAATTAGTGAAACAAGAAAAACAATTGCAAGATTAAAAACTATATTAAAGGAAAAAATAAATGCCTAAAAAAGTATTAACTGGTGTTGTGATAAGTGACAAACCAAATAAAACAATAACTGTAATGGTTGAAAGAAAATATTCTCATCCTGTATTAAAAAAAGTAATTAAAGTTAGAAAAAATTACAATGCACATGATGAAAACAACAAATTTAAAACTGGTGATAAAGTTTCAATAATTGAAAGTAAACCATTTTCAAAAAATAAAAAATTTCAAGTTATGGAGAATGTAAAATAATGATTGGTGTACAAACAGAGCTACAAGTAGCGGATAATACAGGTGCTAAAAGAATTGAATGTATTAAAGTTCTTGGTGGATCTAAAAGAAGATATGCAAGTATTGGTGATACTATTGTTATTGCTGTTAAAGAAGCAATACCAAAGGGTAAGGTGAAAAAGGGTACAGTCCACAAAGCTGTTGTTGTAAGAGTAAAAAAAGGAATTCACAGAAATGATGGCTCAAAAGTAAAATTTGATAATAATGCTGCTGTATTAGTAGATGATAAAGGAGAACCAGTTGGAACTAGAATTTTTGGTCCAGTAACAAGAGAATTGAGAAGCAGAGGGCAAATGAAAATAATTTCATTAGCACCGGAGGTTTTATAAAGATGATTAAAAAAGGTCTAAAAGTAAGAGTTTTAACAGGAAAAGATAAAAAAAAAGAAGGAGAAGTAATTGAAATTGATAGACCCAATAATAGAGCAAAAGTTAAAGAAATAAATATGGTAAAAAAACATGTTAAGACCACAAAAGAAAAGAAAGGTGGAATTGTTTCTAAAGAAAGCTTTATTCATTTATCAAACCTTAAGTTAATTGATGAAAAAATTACAAAAAAGACAGAGGCTAAAAAATAATGACACCAAGATTAAAAGAAATTTATAATAAAGAAATACAGCCAGCTCTTAAGGATAGCTTAGGATTAAAAAACATCTTTATGACTCCAAAAATTGAAAAAGTTGTTTTAAATATGGGGCTTGGATTAGATGGTGCTGATGCAAAAATCTTAAAGGCTGCAGAAGAAGACATGGGTAAAATTACTGGTCAAAAACCTGTCATTACAAAATTCAAAAAATCTGTTGCAAACTTTAAAACCAGAAAAGGATCTAATGCTGGATTAAAAGTAACATTAAGAAAAAATAAAATGTATGAATTTATTGATAGACTGGTAAACATCGCGCTACCAAGAATTAAAGACTTTAGAGGATTATCTCCAAAAGGATTTGATAAATTTGGAAATTATACATTTGGTGTTAAAGAGCATATTATTTTTCCAGAAGTTAGTTTTGATAGAGCAGATAAAGTTAGAGGTTTAGACATAGTGGTTGTAATTAAGGCTATAAATAAAGATCATGCTTTTGCTTTATTAGAAAAAATGAATTTTCCATTTATTAAAAAAGGAGACAATTAAACATGGCTAAAGTAAGTGCTGTAAATAAGAACGAAAAAAGAATTAAACTTTCGGATAGACTTTATAAAAAAAGACAAAGTCTTAAAAAAATCATTATGGATAAAAAATTACCATTAGAAGAAAGATTTAAGGCTCAGCAAAAATTGTCACAAATGCCAAGAAATTCAGCAAAAACCAGAGTAATGAACAGATGTCAAATTACAGGAAGACCTCATGGGGTTTATAGAAAATTAAAAATATCAAGAATAGCTTTAAGAGACTTAGGTTTAGCTGGATTAATTCCAGGAATGACTAAGTCAAGCTGGTAGAAAGGAAAATATGAGTTTAAGTGATCCAATTGGAGATATGATAGCAAGAGTAAAAAACGCTCAATCAAGAAATCATAAAAAGGTATCATTACCATCTTCGAACTTTAAGAAAAAGATAGCAGACATTCTTAAGAATGAAGGTTTTATTAAAGATTTTAAAATTGAAGCTGAAGATAATAAACCAACATTATCTTTAGAATTGAAGTATTATTCTGGAAATCCTGTAATTAGTGCTTTTGAACGTGTTTCAAAACCTGGTAGAAGAATATTTTCTAGTGCAGAAAGTTTACCAAAGGTAAACAATGGCTTAGGTATTGCAATTGTTTCTACACCAAAAGGTGTAATGACAGATATAGATGCTAGAAAACAACGTGTTGGTGGCGAGATAATTTGTAAGGTATTTTAATGTCTAAAATTGGTAAAATAAGTATTTCTATTCCTGAAAAAGTTAAAGTTGT
>JAFJTK010000048.1 GCA_017880265.1 Candidatus Pelagibacter sp.
CCAACACTTCGGCTTTTGCTTGGATCAACAGTAAAAAAACGCTCAGTAATTCTATGTATCGATTCTTTTGGAATACCAATGCCTTGATCTGCAACTGAAACAATATTTAAGTCACCTTCTTTTTTAAATGTAATTGATACTTCTTTATTTTTGTCACTGTACTTAATGGCGTTATCTATAAGGTTGGTGAATATTTCTATTAATTTATCTCTATCACCAATTATTTTAAAATTATCCACTTTATAAAAATTCAATTTAATATTGTTTTTACTGACTAATTTTTCGTATGTTTTAATTACATATTCTATTAATTCAGTTAAATCTATTTCATGAGTAGGTCTTATGTGTTCCTGTAATTCAATCTTAGATAATGATAATAAATCTCTGATTAGATTTTCCATCCTTTCAGATTGTGAAGTCATTATTGGAAGTAAGTTAGTAACTTCAGAATTTTTCTTTAAATCAGGGTTATTTTCAAATGTTTCAAGTCCCATTTTGATTGATTGTAGTGGTGTTCTCAATTCATGTGAAACGTTTGCAACAAAATCTGATTTTAATTGTTGAAATTTATAAAATTCAGTTAGATCTCTAATAAATAAGAAGCATGAAGTTTCATCAAAGAATAAATTATTCTTATCAAGATAAATTGTAATATTTAATCTAAAAGTTGATTGACTTCTGATTTCAATTTCAAGATCAGTTAAATTATTTCCATCAAAAGCTTTATCAATGGAAATTAATAAGTCAGGGTTTCTTAAAAAGGCACTAATATTTTCACCTATTTTAGTTTGAAACAATTCTGATGCAGAATTATTAGTATAAATTATCTTTTTTGACTTATCTAAAATTAAAATTCCTTCTGGAATATAATTTAATAAATCGTAAATATTTTTTCTATAATCTTTGCTTTCAATTATCTTAACTTGATCTTTGTTTTTATTATTATCTATACTAATTCCAAATACTCTTTCTTTTTTAAGTAATAAAAATGATAACAATCCAATAATAATTAATAAGATAATTAATAAAAGTTCCATAAGAATATAGTAGTAAGTTTAATTAATTAAAAAAATCAATATTTTTAAATTAAATATTTAAATTAAATCCTTTAAAAATTGAATTTTTTTTAAAAATGATTAAAAAATCTATCATTGTGAAGAAAAATCAAAAAAAATACGGTTACTCTCAACAAGAATGGAACAACTTAAGTCTTATTAGAAAATTGGAAAGAAAACTTGATAGAGTTAACCATATAATGGAACTAATTAGAACTATAGTTCCTGTGATGTTGTTACTTTTGAATACTATTATTATACTTAAATTATTTAATTATATTTAATTAACCCTACCATAAACGTCTTGGTATCTAACAATGTCTGTTTCTTTCAGAATTGATCCAACTTGAGCTTCCATAATTTTTACTGGTTTTTTCCCAGGATTTTGAATTCTATGAATAGCTTCTAAAGGAATAAAAATATGATCATTGGGTTTTTTAATAAAATTATTCTTGTTTAAAGTTATTTTTGCATTCCCTTGAGTAACCAACCAATGTTCAGCTCTATGATGATGTTTTTGTAAACTTAAAATGCCTTTAGGTTTTACAAATAATTCTTTAATTAAGAACTCCTTTCCCTCAAATAAGTTGGTATATCTGCCCCAAGGTCGGTAATAAACATTTTTTTTCTTAACATATTTAATTTTATTCTTGTCATACATTTTTAAGATCTCTTTCCAGCTTCCAAGATCTGACCAAGGAATATCTAATTTGATAGCATTAATTTGTTTTGTCTTTTCTAAAATTGCATAATCAAATGATTTAGCAGTAGCTTTTTCAAATGAAGCTTTGTTTAAATAATAAGTATTATCTTTTAGTTTTGCTTTTTTAACCGCTTCAACACAGTTTTTGTAAATTATTGGTTGATTTTTTTTAAAGTTTTTTATGATTGAATCTTTTCTAAGAAAAAACATTCCAGAATTCCAATAACCTTTTTTCTTTATAATTTGTTTTGCTTTTACTTCTTTTGGTTTTTCAATAAATTTAGTTACTTTATTAATGTTTCCTTTAATTTTTTTAGTTAAAAAATATCCATATTCACTTGA
Organism: Candidatus Pelagibacter sp.; assembly: GCA_017880265.1. The sequence continues at coordinate 2,101 of JAFJTK010000048.1, forward strand.
GGGTGATGTGGGTTTAATACCAAAAATAAAAATATTTTGATCAGTTAAATTAGATTTATTTTTATTAATTGCTTTATTAAAAATATTCATTTTTTCAATTAAATGATCAGCTGTAAAAAACATCAATGGTTGATCATTTGGGATATCTTTAATTAAAGCAGTGCTTAGAATAGCTGGGGCTGTATTTCTTTTTGCTGGTTCTAAAACTATTTTATATTTATTAATCTTATTTTTCTTAAGATGTTGTTTTACTTCTTTGAGATATTTTTTATTCGTGCTTATAATTGGTGTATCATAAATAGATGCTTTGGTTCTCTCTAAAGTTTTACCAAGTAGTGTCCAATTACCAAAATCAATAAATTGTTTTGCTTGATGATTTTTAGAATTTGGCCAAAGTCGAGTTCCAGCACCACCACATAATATGACTGGACGGATTTTCATTAAATTTCTGAATAATCCTTAACTTCTTTTTTCTTTCCTGGATGAGTTGGAGCACCTAAATAAGCAGGTCCTACCGTTTGTGCATACTTCCATAAAGTACCAGAACCAAAATCAGATTTTCTAGGTTTCCATTTTCTTTTTCTTGCAGCTAATTCTTTTTTAGAAAGTCTTACATTGATGGTGCCTTTTTTAGCATCGATATCAATGACATCTCCGTTCCGTAAAAGGGCTATAGGGCCTCCTAGAGCGGCCTCAGGGCCTACATGACCTACACAAAAGCCTCTTGTAGCACCAGAGAACCTTCCATCGGTTATAAGAGCTACTTTCTCCCCTTTTCCCTGACCGTATATAGCTCCTGTTGTAGATAACATTTCTCTCA
>JAFJTK010000047.1 GCA_017880265.1 Candidatus Pelagibacter sp.
ACAGGTGGTGGAGCATGTTGGGTTTATATTAAAGTATGGTTTAATAGATTTATTTATGGAATGTACCCTAATGCTGAGCAATGGAGAGTTAATGCTACATTTATAATCGTTCTAGGATTAATGGGACTAGGTTACTTCTTTCCATTAAAATATAAAAAATATTTAACTTTTTATTATGTTATCTTTTTACCAATAATTTCATTTTTATTAATCTACTATTTAATTTCTGGTGGAGAGTTTGGTTTAGAGTGGGTAGAAACTGGTGCTTGGGGAGGACTTTCTCTAACATTCATAGTTTCATTCTTTTCTCTTATTTTCTGTTTCCCAATAGGAATGATGCTAGCACTTGGAAGAAGATCTGAATTAAGTGTAATTAAATATTCATCTTTATCATTTATTGAATTTTGGAGAGGGGTGCCATTAATTACGGTTTTATTTATGTCAGCTGTAATGTTTCCTATGTTTTTACCAGATGGAACTTATGTTGATAAATTGATTAGAGTTATTGTAGCAATTACATTATTTGAGGCTGCTTATACTGCTGAAGTAATTAGAGGTGGTCTTCAAGCTTTACCTAGAGGACAGTATGATGCTGCAAAATCATTAGGGATGGGATATTGGAGATTGCATCTATTAGTTATTTTACCTCAAGCTTTAAAATTAGTTATTCCAGGAATTGCGAATACCTTTTTAGCTTTAGTAAAAGACACTCCTTTAATTTTTGTAGTAGGATTATTGGAGTTAGTTGGAATGTTAAATTTAGCAAAAACAAATCCTAAATGGCTTGGTTTTTCTATGGAAGGATATGTATTTGCTGGAATAATATTCTGGATTATTTGCTACAGTATGAGTAAATATAGTCAAAAATTAGAATTAAAATTTAAAACAGATAGATAAATTATGTCAGATTCAATTATTCAAATTAAAGATGTAAACAAGTGGTATGGTGACTTTCAAGTTCTTAAAGATATTAATCTAGAAGTTAAAACTAAAGAAAAAATAGTTGTTTGTGGCCCATCTGGATCTGGTAAATCTACATTAATTAGATGTATTAATAGATTAGAAGAACATCAAGAAGGAAACATCATTGTTGATGGTACTGAAATTTCAGAAGATACTAAAAATATAGAACAAGTTAGAGCAGAAGTTGGAATGGTGTTCCAACAGTTTAATTTATTTCCACATTTATCAATTGTCGATAATTGCACTCTAGCTCCTATTTGGGTAAAAAAAATGCCAAAGAAAGAAGCGGAAGAATTAGCTCTTAAGCATTTAGAAAGAGTTCAAATATTAGATCAAGCTCAAAAATTTCCTGGTCAGCTTTCAGGGGGACAACAGCAAAGGGTAGCAATTGCTAGAGCCTTATGTATGGAACCTAAAATAATGTTATTTGATGAACCAACTTCAGCATTAGATCCAGAAATGATTAAAGAAGTACTTGATGTAATGGTTGACTTAGCAAAAGAAGGTATGACAATGATAGTTGTTACTCATGAGATGGGTTTTGCTAAAGAAGTAGCAGATAGTATGATATTTATGGACGAAGGAAAAATTGTAGAGAAAGCAGATACCAAAGAATTCTTTGCTAACCCTAAGAGTGACAGAACCAAGCTATTTTTAAGCCAAATTCTATAATTTTTTTTAGTTTTTTATCTAAAATTTTAGTTTTAGTTTGATTTTTTTATCAAAATTTTAGTATTTTTTTTTAAATCTAAAGCTTGACAGCTTTCTTAATTATTAATCTTTCTTAATAAAATAAAAAATTTATCTGTTGCACGAACCTTAATAAATTTGTTCAATAGCATTTTAAAATTTAATTAAGAGGGGTCTTAATGGAAGATAATTTCAACAAACACTTAGGCAATAAGCTTAAGCTAAGAAGATTAGCTTTGGGTTTAACTCAAACTAAAGTCGCAAAAGCAATAAACGTTACATTTCAACAAATTCAAAAATACGAAAAAGGCACTAATGGAGTTAGCTCAATTAGATTACTTCAATTGTCTAACTATTTAAAGGTACCGATTAATTATTTCTTTGAAGATTTTTCAGAATATTTAATTAATTTAGAAAAATCACAAGAAGGTCACATGAATGTTAATTATAATTTTTTAACAAAGATATATTCTGAACTTAGTTCTGACCAAAAATTAAAATTTAACAAATCTTTACAAATTTCAGGAACAGTTATCTCTAAAGCAGTATAATTTTATTTAATCTAAGACCCCATAAACTAAATTAAATAATCTTCGTAAAATTTAATCTGTAAATAATTTCAAAGTTTAATTTAGGAAGTTTTTTGGCTCCTCGGGCAGGACTCGAACCTGCGACCAATTGATTAACAGTCAACTGCTCTACCAACTGAGCTACCGAGGAATGTAAAAAACTCAACTTACTTTTTTTTATAACTAAAACAAGATTTTTTTTGGAGGCAACGCCCGGAATCGAACCGGGATACAAGGATTTGCAATCCTCTGCGTAACCATTCCGCCACGTTGCCATCTTGTTTAGCTAATAGCATCAGAAGCCTTTTTATATTAAATATTTCTCATTAGTCTATTAAATAACGATCTAAATTCATTATTGTTAATTTAGATTATTAAATTATAAACTTTACACACCATGAGTAGCGATAAATATATACATTCTGATGTTGAAGATAAGATCTATTCTTATTGGGAAAAAAATGAACTTTTTAAACCAAGAGAAAATTCAAAAAAATTTTCAATTGTAATTCCACCACCAAATGTAACTGGTAGCCTTCATATGGGCCATGCTCTAAATAATTCAATTCAAGATTTATTAGTTCGATATCACCGTATGAACAACTATGAAACTTTATGGCAACCAGGAACTGATCATGCTGGTATAGCCACTCAAGCTTTAGTTGAGAGAAAACTTACATCAGAAAAAATTG
>JAFJTK010000149.1 GCA_017880265.1 Candidatus Pelagibacter sp.
AAAATGAGAGGTTGAATGCTTAGTTATAATTCACCTATCAACAATGACATGGAATATAACGATATATCCGTTAAAGAAGTTTCTCCTATAATGAAACTTAACCTTAGAGGAAAAAAAAGAGAATTCTTTACAACAGTAGGTAAACATTTGGATATGATTTTACCTACAGAAGCAAATACATCTTCGTCAAGCTCTAAACTTACTTCTATATGGTTAAGTCCAGATGAATGGATGGTTATATCTAACGAGACGACTGAAAAAGATTCAAATAATTACGATCTTGAAGAAAGTTTATATAATAGTATCTCAAAAACTAATTTAGGTGCAGTGGTTGATGTTACTGATCAATTTGTGATGTTGGAATTAGAAGGATCAAAAGTGTATGAGTTGTTTTCTTCAGGCAGTCCATTCAATTTTAATGAATTTAAAGAAAAAAAAGGATCCTCAACGCAAACATTGTTGAATGGGATCGATGTTATAATTTTGAATAAAGGCATAAATTTAGTAAATTTATTTGTTAGACGATCATTTTCAGAACATTTGTATTCTTGGATAAATGATAGTGCGTCAAGGTTATAAGGTTATTCTTCTTAAAATTTAAGTACAAGTAGTTATGAAAAAACTTATCTTGCTTGCACTTATAGTGCTTTTACCCTTCTCAGTTAACGCAGACTCAAAACTAGAGCAAATATTGGCATCTGGTGAATTAAAAGTTGGAACTACAGGTGATTGGGATCCAATGACAATGAAAGACCCAGCTACTAATAAATACAAAGGGTTTGATATAGATGTGATGAATGAATTAGCTAAAGATATGGGTGTAAAAGTCACTTTTGTTCCTACTGAGTGGAAAACTATAGTTTCAGGAATTACTTCAGGTAGATATGATATTTCAACAAGTGTAACTAAGACTGCTAAAAGAGCTGAAGTAGCTGGATTTACTTCTACCTACTACAAATACGGTACCGTGCCACTTGTGCTTAAAAAGAATTTAAACAAATTTTCAACTTGGGATTCTCTAAATAAAAAAGGTGTTAAGATAGCAACTACATTGGGTACCTCTCAAGAACAAAAAGCTAAAGAGTTTTTTCCAAATTCTACATTGAAATCTGTTGAAGCTCCAGCTAGAGACTTTCAAGAAGTTTTAGCAGGAAGAGCTGATGGAAATATTACTAGCTCAACTGAGGCTAATAAACTTGTAATTAAATATCCTCAATTAGCGATTGTTCAAGATGGAGAAAAAAATCCTGCTTTTCTAGCTATGATGGTTCCAAAATCAGATACAGTTTGGAATGAATATGTAAGCAACTGGATAGAAAAGAAAAAAAGCTCTGGTTTCTTTGAAAAGTTATTATCTAAATATAATCTTAAAAGTTTATAATCAGTTAGATATTAACAATTAATTCTCTATAATTTTAAGGGTGAAAAATATATTTTTTTTACTTTTATTATTTCTACTTACTTCTTGTACAGATCAAGAATTAGGTTGGTTTATTATTTCTCCAAATAATGTTGAAGGATTAACTAATTTAAAATTCTTACTAAGTGGATTAACTACAACCATCTTTATCTCAGTTGTATCAATCATTATTTCAATGATTTTAGGTTTTATTGTTGCGGTTCCCTCTTTGGCAAAAAATAAGTTTTTAACTTATATTAATATTGGATATGTGGAAATAGTGAGAGCTGTACCATTATTGGTTTTAATTTTATGGATTTATTATGGCCTTCCGATAATGACAGGTATAAGCTTTAGTCCCTTTGTTTCTGGAATAATTGCTCTTTCAATAAGTGAAAGTGCTTTTCAAGCTGAAATTTTTAGAGCAGGAATAAATTCCATTAAAAAAGCTCAATGGGAAGCTGGAAGTTCCTTAGGCTTAACTTTTTTTAAAAGATTAAGATTTGTCATATTGCCTCAAGCTATAAAAAATATTTTGCCTGCAATAGGAAATCAGTTTGTATATGTTTTAAAAATGTCTTCTTTAGTTTCTATTATCGGTATTGGTGATTTGACTAGAAAGGCTAATGAATTAGTGGTCACTACCTATAGACCTTTGGAAATCTATACTTTTTTAATATTAGAGTATTTAGTTTTAATATTAATAGTTTCTTACTTTGTAAGAAAATTTGAGAAAAATCTAAAAAAAGATTAAATATTAATTTTTCTTTCTCCAGTCCCAAGGATAATCAAATTCCATTGACCACATTCCAATTTTATTTGTTCTTGCAAAATCTTCATCTGTAATAAACTTTTTAGAGTACCTTCTGTAAGCAAAAGCATAACCACTTTTAACTAAATAACTTGATAAACTCTCATTATTTACAAAACATTCAGCTAAGGTTCTTTTGTACTGATCTTTACCTTCTCTGATACAAACAATTTTATTATCCGCAATTTTATCTATCAGAATTTTTTTAGCTGTAAGTCCACAAGGTGTTTTTATTCCCTGCTTTAAGCACGTTTGTCTCAATTCTGGCGTATCTATTCCACTAAATCTTATTTTTTCACCATTAATCCTTATTGTATCACCGTCAGTAATTTTAATATCTTGTGATTTTACATCTATATAACTGAAAAGAAATACTAAGACAGAAACACTAATAACTAAAATGACTTTTCTTTTGTTTAAATACATTGTTTAAAAAATATCCAATAAAGATAATTAGAGCTATACCCATAACCCAGTTGGTAACCATTATTGTATAGAATATATCATTATAATCGCCGCCTCTAATATTAATCACATACCATAAAGCTAAAAAAGGAAATGCAGTTAATCTCAGAATACTTAAGTAAAGACTGTAGATAGGTTTTTTAAGTGCTTGAAATACTGCTGTCGTGATAAAGAATACTGGATAAATTGGACCAATTAATGCTGCAACTTTAAGATAAATTG
>JAFJTK010000119.1 GCA_017880265.1 Candidatus Pelagibacter sp.
TGGATCTGCATCATTTATTGTTGCATCTCCCCCACTTTGGTTTGTTAGCTTATTTGTGTTCTCAATACTTTTTGATCCACTTAAAGAAATTGTAGGTTTGTAATCAGCTTTTGAAATATTAATATCTTCTTCTGAGGCTTTAATATTTTCTCTTTCAGCATTAAGCTGAATATTGTTTTGATAAGTTTGGTTTAAAGCATCATATAAAGTTACAGCAATTGCATTACTAAAACTAAATACTGTTAGACTAACTAATATTAATAATTTTTTCATTTTGTCTTATATACCGCAGATTTAATTTGATGGTTACTGTTTAAATTCAAAACAATAGACGCATATTTAGGCATTTTTTTGAACATATTTTCTGTAATTCTTTGATAAGTTTGCATAAAATTGATCACATCTCCTTTGCTCATGATTTTGTGACTTGAAGACTTTTTGCTTTTTAACCATAGTTTATACTCTTGTTTTAATCTCCATTTTTGAAGCAAACTAAAGTTTTTAGCTTTTAAATAAATCATACAATTAAGTTGGGAATATAATTGCTTATATTTTGTCTTTAATTGTTGGTTAACAAATCTTCTCCAAATAAGCTTTTGATCATTTGCTTTTTCTAGAGAATTAATAGATTTTTTAAGAGTTTTGTTTTCTTCAGCTTTTGCCCCTACACACCATCCTTCAAATATTATTATATCTGGTTTTTCTTTTATCTTATACCAATTTTTTTTAGGAAATCTGTCATCAACCGCTTTATTAAAGTTTGGTAAATCAATTTTTTTAAAGTTCTTACTTTTTGCTTTTTTAAAAAAATCTAACATCATTTGCACATCATGAGTTCCTGGCACCCCTCTTGTAGCTAACATTGGGTGAATTTTCTTTGATAAATTTAATCTTTCTTTTCGAGTTTTATAAAAATCATCTATTGAAATTTTAAATACTTTTAATTTGAAATACTTTTCTAATATTATTTTTATAATTGAACTGATAGTTGTTTTACCTGTTCCCTGGCCCCCTGCTAAACCAACAAAGTAAGGTTTTTTATTATTTGCTTTTTTTGCAATCCAAAAACAAACTGGAATTAAAAAAGACTTTAGCATCCCATCTTTATTACCAAACTTTTCAGATGACGTTTCTTGTGATTTAATAAATTTAAAACAATCTTTTTTAACTTTACTAAAACACTCTTCGGTAACTTTCATTGGGCTTATTATTTTTTCTGATCCATTGGATGGTTTTGACCATCTATCAGAGTTATATCTTTTAAACTTGCTACATCAACTTCATCCACACATCCTAAATTAAATCCAGTCATTGCAGGATTACTTCTTGGATGATGATGAGTGTAAATTCCACAGTTTGAGCAGAAATAATGTTTAGCGACTTTGGTATGATATTGATAAAGCTTTAATTTATCTTCTCCTTTAGTAATTTTAAAATCTTCATTTTTAACCATGCCCATGGTTGCACTTTTTCTTTTACAGATAGAACAATTACATTTTACAATTTTTGCTAATTCATTAACTGGAACATTTATTTCAGCTTCAACAGCTCCACAGTGACAATTTAATTTCATATAACTCTCTTTCTTAATTTAATTGATACTCTTTATAAATTTGTTCTCTACTCTCTTTATTCATCCCTTTAGTTTTTTCTATAAATTCATTTCTTAATTCTCTTGTTTTAAATATATAAAAACAAACTGTATCTTTGCTATGATAAATAGCTTTTAACTCATCTTCTATATCGTTTAACTCTCTTGGTATTTCAGCTTTAATACAAATCATTAATCTATTTTCCTAAATTTAAACTACTAGTGGTTGGAGTTATCCACAATAGCACAAAATGTGGTTTTGGATGTTCACGTTTTGATTCACTTTTGATTCACTTACAGACTCAAAATACAACCTCTTGCGTGTATTGTATAACTAGTCTATAAAGTAGAACAAAACAAGAACATGAAACTAACAATCCCTTATTATCTACATAAAGCAGGCGCTGGTTTTCCCTCTCCTGCAACGGATTATATCGAAGAAGATATTGATCTCAATATGCATTTAATAAGAAATGTTCCAGCAACTTTCATCATCCGTGTTCAAGGAAAATCAATGGTGGATGTTGGAATTAATGATGGAGATTTATTGGTGGTTGATAAAAGTTTGAAACCAAAAAACTTTTCAACTGTGATTGCAAACGTTCATGATGAACTTGTGGTTAAAAGCTTAGTTCAAGAAAGAGATAAAAAGTTTTTAACGTCAGGATCTAAAGAGTTTACTGACAGAATTTTAATTAATGAAGAACAAGACATCTTTATCTGGGGGGTTGTAACTTATGTCATCCATTCTACGTACTAAAAAAATAGCATTAGTTGATTGTAATTCTTTTTATGTTTCGTGTGAAAGATTATTCAATCCTAAAATAAGAAGAAAACCTGTTGTTGTTTTATCTAACAATGATGGTTGTATCATTTCAAGATCTAATGAAGCAAAAGCTTTAGGAATTAAAATGGGTGAACCTTATTTTAAAGCAAAAGATATTATTATTAAAAATAAAGTTGAAGTCTTCTCATCTAATTATTCTTTGTATGGAGATTTATCTAGACGAGTAATGAGAACTCTTAAAAGATTTAATTCAGATATGGAAATTTATTCTATTGATGAAGCATTTTTAGATTTATCAAATTTTCCAGATCAAGATGTAGAAAAAATTGGAAAAGAAATAAGAGAAACTGTTTTACAATGGACTGGTATTCCAACTAGTATTGGAATTGCTAAAACAAAAACGCTAAGTAAAATTGCAAATCATATTGCAAAGAAAAAACAATCAGGGGTTACTAGTTTAATTGGGATTGATAATTTAGATCCTGTACTTGAAAAAATTGAA
>JAFJTK010000194.1 GCA_017880265.1 Candidatus Pelagibacter sp.
GCAAAATCAGTTGTTATGTTTGCGTCAGGCCCGATGTTTCTCTCAACACTAGAATGAGAAATATCTCTTTCATGCCATAGAGCAATATTTTCTAAAGCAGGAATGACTGCACTTCTAACCATTCTTGCAAGACCAGTTAAGTTTTCACTTAATATTGGATTTTTTTTATGAGGCATCGCGGAAGAACCTTTTTGATTTTTTGAGAAGAATTCTTGTAATTCATAAACTTCAGTTCTTTGTAAATGTCTAATCTCAACTGCAACTCTTTCAATTGATCCAGCAATAATTCCCAATACTGAAAAATAAAAAGCATGTCGGTCTCTTGGTATTACTTGAGTTGATATTGGCTCAACTTTTAAACCTAATTTTTTTGCAACATGTTTTTCAACATTAGGATTAATGTTTGCAAAGGTTCCAACAGCCCCAGATATTGCACAAGTGGATACTTCATCAATTGCATCTACTAATCTTTTTCTATTTCTCTTAAATTCTTCGTAAAACGAAGCCAATTTTAATCCAAAAGTAACGGGTTCAGCGTGAATACCGTGACTTCTTCCCATGCAAGGGGTAAATTTGTATTTCTTAGCTTGTTTTTTAAGAACTTTTAAAATTTGATCTAGGTCTTTTAGGATGATTTTACCTGATTGAACCATTTGGATATTAAAACTTGTATCCAATACATCTGATGAGGTCATACCTTGGTGAAGATATCTAGCTTTAATTCCTGCTTTTTCAGTCACAGAGGTTAGAAAAGCTATAACGTCGTGTTTAACCTCTGCCTCTATCTTGTGAATTCTGCTTACATTGATTTTAGCTTTTTTTCTAACAACTGATGCTACACCTTTTGGGATTTGACCAAGTTTTTCCATAGCTTCAGCTGCAGCAACTTCAACATCTAGCCAAATTTTATATTTATTTTCCTCTGACCAAATGTCAGTTAATTCTTTTCGCGAGTATCTTTTAATCATTAATTATAAGTATGGGGGCTTGGAATAACCTTTAGCAGATTCTGTAAAGATTTCATAACCATTTTCAGTAATTCCTAACGTGTGCTCGAATTGTGCTGATAAAGATTTATCTTTGGTAACAGCAGTCCAGCCATCATTTAACATTTTAACATCGTATTTACCTGTATTAATCATAGGCTCAATTGTAAAAGTCATTCCAGGTCTTAAATCCATTCCAGAGTTTTTACTTCCATAATGAAGAATATTAGGAGGCTCATGAAATGTTGTACTGATACCATGACCACAAAAATCTCTTACAACAGAAAAACCTTTGTCTTCAACGAATGATTGAATTTCATATCCTATATCTCCTAATCGAATTCCAGGTTTTAAAATCTTTATTGCCCTCATCATAGATTCGTAAGTTGTATCAATTAGATTATTTAGTTTGACCGATGTATTTCCAATTGAAAACATTCGACTGGTGTCTCCATAATGTTCATCTACGATAGCGGTTACATCTACATTAATCGCATCTCCATCTCTTAGTACTCTGTCAGATGGAATACCGTGGCACACAACATGATTTAAAGAAGTACATAAAGATTTAGTAAAGCCTCTATAGTAAAGAGGGGCAGAGTATCCACCGTTATCTCTAATAAATTCATAACCTAATTTATCAATATAATCTGTTGAGACACCTTCTTTAATATTATCAGTTAACATATCCAAAGTTTGAGCTGCTAGTTTTCCTGCAACTCTCATTTTTTCAAATTTTTCTTTATAATCAGTCATCAATAATTTTTAATTTCTTATCTATAAAAATTTTTTTAGAACTTATATCACATCTATAAGCTAAAAAGTTAACACCTGCTTTTTTAGCTATTAAATAATTATTATAATATTCTTTGTCTATATCTTTAGCTATTTTGAATTTTTCCATATTTTGGATTTGAACTAAAAATAATAAGTAACTCTTATAACCTTTTTTTATGGCATCAATAAGAGTAAGCAAATGTTTGGTGCCACGTGAGGTTACAGCATCTGGAAATTCTGCAGTGTCCTTGTTTCTAAAAAGAGTAACATTTTTTACTTCTACAAAGCTTTTTTGTTTATTTTTCTCTATTAGAAAGTCAAATCTGGTTTCTTTGTTAAAAAACACTTCTGGTTTAATTAGATCACTATTTTTAAGCTCTTTAATAAGGTTATTTTCTAGAGCATGTTGGGCTATTCTGTTAGCCATATGAGTATTAACTCCAACAAGATTTTTTCTAGTCTTAATAATCTCTAAGCCGTATTTTAGTTTTCTTTTAGGATCATTATTTGGAAGCAAATAGACATCGTTTCCTTCATCGAGCAGACCTTTCATTGATCCAGTATTAGGACAATGAGCAGTAACAACTTTTTTATCTAACTTTACATCAGTAAAGAAACGTTTGTATCGTTTGATTAGTTTGCCTTTTACTAAAGACTTGGTAAATTCCATTACTAAATTATACATTTAAAATGACTAAAAACACAAAAGTTAATGCCGCAATATTAATTATCGGGAATGAAATTTTATCTGGCAGAACTCAAGACACTAACACCTCAACATTAGCAACCTGGTTAAATTCTATTGGTGTTAAAGTGGGAGAGGTTAGGGTTATTCCTGACATTGAGAAAACAATAATTGATACACTTAATACTCTTAGAACAACTTATGATTATGTTTTTACCACAGGAGGCATTGGCCCTACCCATGATGATATTACTGCAGAGTCTGTTTCAAAAGCATTTGGATTAAAATATGAAATACATAAAGAGGCATATAAGATTTTAGAAGCATACTATAAGCCAGGTGAATTTAATGAGGGTAGACAAAAGATGGTTTGGATGCCTGAAAATGCTAATTTAATTTTAAACCCTACAAGTGGCGCCCCA
>JAFJTK010000175.1 GCA_017880265.1 Candidatus Pelagibacter sp.
TAGGGATAAAATATCTCCTTTAATAAGTTGTCTATTGGTTTTTGGATTATGAGCACCATCTGTATTAAGTCCTGATTGAAACCAAACCCAAGTATCCATATATTCTGCTCCAGGATAAGTTTTTACAATTTCACGTTCCATTCGATCACGTCCAGCTATCGCAATTTCAATTTCGGTGTTACCTTCTTTAATATTTTTGACAATTTCTTCTCCACCTAAATCCGCAATTCTTGCACCGTTTTTAATAATTTCAATTTCCTCATTAGATTTAATCATTCTAAGTTGCATTAAGTCTTTTGAAACATCGTTAAATACAGAGAATGTGAAAATAGAACCTATCTTTTCTTTCATTTCTAAAGTGACATGATCATTTTCAAGACCAATATTTTTTGGGGGATCATCTCGCCCAATAATGGAGACTATTGCTCTTAAAAAATTATCTCTTTTCCAATCTGTATAAATTACGTTATCACAATGTGATCTTCTCCACGGTTGACTTGCATCGATATTAGCTGAAATAGTTGAAATCTTATTTTTAGTAACCACACAACCGTAAGGTCTACCAAATGAACAATAAATAAACCCAGTGTAATAAGCAATATTGTGCATTGAGGTTAAGATAACCATATCAAGGTTATTTTGATCCATGACTGTTCTTAGATTATTTACTCTTCGGTCATATTCTGATTTTGAAAATGGAAGTTTTACTTTCTCTCCATTTTTTAATGTAAAGAAATCTGGTCTTTCCATTTAATTTAAACCTATGTATCTTTTATTCCATCTCATTACCAAGCTGTAATAGGTAAGAGATATGAAGAGAAAAAAACCACCTATAATCGTATTAGTTGTTGGAATTTCGTTTATACCAAATAAAGGTAGCCATACCCAAAAAATTCCACCTATAACCTCTGTAAGAGATAGCAAAGTAAGTTCTGCAGCTGGAATAGCTTTAGATCCAATAGAATATAAAATTAGGCCTAAACAAACTAAAGTTCCATGAAGAGAAAATAATGAACTGTTGTAACTACTAGAAAAGAAAACATAATCGTTGCTTAAAATTACAATTGTTGCAATTGCAAAACAAAAAAATCCAGCAAAAGCAGTTGTTGTAAATTTAGGGGTATCTTTACGCCATCTTAAAGTTACTGAAAATACTGCAAAACCTAATGAAGAAGTAATACCAAATACAAACCCTATTAATGATGTATCTGTACTATTTCCTACAGCCATAATACCAATACCAACGGTTGCAATAATAATTGATATCCAAACATTTAAAGAAATTTTTTCCCTTAAAAATAAAAAGGCAAGTAGTGCTGTAAAAAAAGGCATTGCAGCTAAACATAATAAAGTTATAGCAGCACTTGTATTGGTGATTGAAAACATGAAAGAAATCATTGCAACACCAAGACCTGATCCACCAATTAAACCAGATAAACCTATTTTAAAATAATTTTTATAAAAATTTTTTCCTTCTTCAAAAAATAAATATAAATTTAATAAAATAAAAATTGTTAACCCTCTTCCAAAAATATATTGCCAAGGTATGAGGTGAGGCTCATCCATATATCTCACCACTAGCGGTCCAAAAGACCAGATAAGACCTGCAAATAAAACTACTGGGACAGCAATTTTAGGGTTTTTAAGTTGCAACATAATCAGATATTTAATTGTAAATAGATTTAACTACAACAAAAATGACAATAATTAAATTAAGGTACTGTTAGATTGATTGGGAAAGAAACAATCAACAATATCGCCCTTTTTAAAATTAGATTTACCTGAAGGTAATAAAGACCAAATATTAGATTTTACAAACGATTTTATTCTAAACGACTCTTGTCCCTGAAGAATTTCAACTTCTATTTTTCCATTTTTAGTTGTGTTTAATTTGCTCTTAGCAAATCTTGTAAAATTTTTCTTTTTAGTAAAGTTATTTTTTAAAATAGCTTTAAAGGGTTTTTCTTCGTTGAGACCTAAAATATATTCAATATATGGAAAAACAAAAAATCTAAAACAGGCAGCTGATGACATTGGATTTCCTGGTAGGCCAAAAATTGCTTTTTGCTTTCCTTTAATCTTAGCAAACAATATTGGTTTTCCTGGTCTTATCGCTACACCCTTAAAATAATTGGATAATTTAAATGACTTGATGACATTTGGAACAAAATCAAATTTTCCAGCTGAAACGGCACCAGATGTTAAAATAATATCAGTGTTAGATTTAAACATCTTATTTATTTTGGATTTAAAAATTTTTTCATGATTATCTTTTAATATTCCGCCATTTTTAAAATTGAATAAGAAATTTTGATCTAAATTTTTAATGTAATGACTATTAGAATTTCTAACTTTCCAGTCTGGTATATTATCTAGGTTAGATATTTCATTTCCTGTTGAAAAAAATAAAATATTAATTTTTTTTTTCACTTTTATATTTCTAATCCCTAGTGATTTTAAAGCTAATATATGGTTTGGTTGAATGATCGTATTTTTTTTTAACAGCAATTCACCTTTTTTATAGTCAGATCCTTTAAATCTGACATGATTATGCTTATTTATTATCTTATTAACTAAAATATATTTTTTATTTTCTTTATTTGGATAAAAAACAATTTGCTCAATTGGAATGATGGTGTCAAAACCTTTGGGTAAAATTCCTCCTGTCATAATTTCAACAGCATTGAATTTACTAATTTTTTTTTTAAAAGGTTTCACACCAGCTGCAATGGATCCAATAATTTTAAATTTTTGATTAGATTTTTTTTTAATATTTTTTGTATCCTTTGAATTAATTGCAAAACCATCAAAAGCTGCATTATCACCAGCTGGATAATCTATACTTGAATATATATTTGATGACACAACTCTGTTTAAAGAATTAATACTTTTAATCTTTTCGTCTTTAATATTAATGATGCCTTTTTTTAAAATCTTTTTAGAATTCTTGTAACTAATCATTAAATATATCTTTAGCTTTTTCTAAATCTTCTTTTGTATTTATATTAAAGAAAGGGTCATTTTTTTCAAACTGCATATCAATTATATTGACACCAACTTTATTTGCCCAATCTTCAACTTTTCTATCACCATTTTCTAAATCTTTCTCTAATTTATCTGCTAAATCAATAGACCATAAACCAAATATATTGTGCCTTGTATTATTTGATTTAATAAAAAAAAGTTTGCCATTCTTGAGATTTATTTGGTCATGAAAATCTTTTAATATTTGGTTTTTAAAGAATGGTGTGTCGGTTGGAAAAGTAGAGATCCATTGATAATCTTTATTATTATCTTTTATCCACTTCATGGCTGTCAAAACACCTCCCAGTGGTCCTAAATTGTTCTTAAAATCACCAATGATTGAAATTTTTTCAGATTTATTAAATTTAATTGAATTATTAGAAACAATTAATAGCTCTTTAAATTCGGTTAAAATCTCTGACAGAATATGATCAATTAAAGATTTATTATTTAATTTTACTTGAGATTTATCTTCGCCAAATCTAAGGGACTTTCCGCCTGCTAGAACTACTCCCAAAATCTTGCTATGATCCATTTTCAAAATATAAAACATTAAGGCTTGAATTAAAGAAATATAATGGATCTTAGAATTTTAGAAATAGCTTCCCATACTGAGAACAATAAAGTTCTAGAAAATTTTACGCATAAGTCAAAACACAAAAATCCCTTATGTGGAGATGAAATGGAAATAAGTCTAATTGTTAAAGATAACGTTGTAAAAGATATGGGATATCAATGTAAATCATGTGTTTACTGTCAGGCTTCTGTTAGTCTACTCTCTAGAAAAATTAAAGATAAAAAGATAGAAGAAATCAAGTCTTTTATATTATCGGGTGAAAAATTATTTACTGATGTAAAGACTGTTTTGGAAAAACATTGGAAAGATTTTAAAGAAATTTTAGATAAAAAAAATATTGCAAGAAAAGATTGTTTACTACTTCCGCTTAGAGCAGTTTTAAAAGCTTTAAAAACTTAATGATTAAAATTACTAAACCATTAATACAAAAAGCACTAATCGCTGGTTTTTTTTCAGCTTTTACAATTGGTGTCTTAACAGTTCTAACTTACAAAAGTACATTGGGATATTTTATTGCTGGTTCATTTGGTTCTTCAATGGTTTTGTTATTTGGTTTTCCAGAAAGTCCATTTGCTCAACCAAAAAATGTTTTTTTTGGTCATCTGTTAACAGCGTTAGTTGGGGTAATCTTTGTAAACTATATTCCTTTACCCATTTATATAAACATTGCACTTGCAGTTGGTGCTGGTGTTTCTTTAATGATTTTGTTTAATGTTGTTCATCCCCCAGCAGGTGGAAATCCTATTATAGTTATAATTGGAAGTGTTTCTTATGAGTACTTAATTAGTCCAATAATTTTTGGTTGTATCATAATTTTATTATTAGCTATTTTAATAAACAAATTTATTCTCAGAAAAAATTATCCATTAAAATAGTTTATGAATTCAAAATATAAAGTTTTAAAATATAATTCTGGTAAATTTGAAAATATTGAGGATTTAATTTCTATTGAAGAACCATTAGAAATTTCTATAAAATTTAAAGAAAAAGATGATTGGATTAAAAGAATTTTATCAATTACCATGCGAACTCCTGGTGATGATAAAGATTTAGTACGAGGTTTTCTTTTCAATGAACAATTAATAAAGAATATTAAAGATATCGATACTATAGAAAGTTTTGGTGATGAAGTTGGTCAATATAATATTCAAAATAAAATTTTAGCTACATTAAATAACTCTGAAAATATTAACATCTCAAAGATTAAAAGAGATTTTATAACAAACTCCTCTTGTGGAGTTTGTGGTAAATCTTCATTAGATGCATTGGAAATTATAAAACAAAACAAAACAAATCCGGATCAACCTAGAATATCTAAAGAAGTTATAATAAAATCCCCTACTATACTTCGTGAAAATCAATCAGAATTTAGTAAAACTGGAGGTATTCATGCAAGTGGTCTGTTTAATAGCAACGGTGATTTGATCTCTGTTAAAGAGGATGTAGGTCGTCACAATGCTTTAGATAAACTTATCGGCTATACTTTATTTAATGGACAAATTAATCCCTTAACACAATTCATAACTTGCTCTGGAAGGCTAAATTTTGAACTTGTTCAAAAGGTATTAATGACTGATATTGGAATAATGATTGGTGTTGGTGCGCCAACTAGTCTTGCTATTGATTTAGCGAATAAATTTGACATTACCCTAATAGGTTTCGTAAAGAGGGATAGTTTTAACATTTACACAAATAACAAAAAAGTTATTGTGAGCTAATTAAAAAAAAGGGTAATTGTGTCAAAAAACATTAGTAATTTATCAGGAAGAATTGGCTTAAAAGACAATCTTTTTAAGCAAATCTCAGAAAACACATTAAGTGACACCCCAAAAGATATTAAAGAAATAGCCAAAGAGCATAACTTAGGAGTTTCAACTCTTCATGGTGCTGAAAGTTTCTACGAATTTTTAAGACCTTCTCACAGAGAAAAAAAAGCATTTGTTTGTAATGGAAGCGCTTGCATGTGTGCAGGCACTCAAGAAAAGTTAAAAGACACTTTAAAAGAAAAATTAGGTGACGATAAAGTTGGAGAAATGTTTTGCCTAGGACATTGCTATGAAAATAATGCTTTTCATTATGATGGTGAAAACTATGCAGGAAAAGACATAGAAAAAATTGACCAAATTTTAAAAGGTGAAGAAATTAAACAAGATAAATTTTTTTCAAAAAGTTATGCAACAACAAGTTTTTTAATGGATGATAAGTTATCGTCTACTGATCAATTTAAAGATCAATTAAATAAATTTCTAAAGACAGATAAACAAGAAATTATTAAATCTTTATTAGACTCTAATCTCACAGGAAGAGGTGGTGCAGGATTTCCAACAGGAATGAAATGGGATTTTTGTAGTAAAGCTAAAGGAGATAAAAAATATGTTCTATGTAATGCGGATGAAGGTGACTCAGGTGCATTTTCAGATAGATACTTATTAGAAGATCAACCGCTGAAAGTTATCTTTGGAATGGTCCTTTGTGGAATGGTAATTGGAAGTGATGAAGGTGTCTTATATATAAGAGGAGAGTATCCAAAATCTATTGAAGCTATCAACGGCTGTATTAATGAGTTAAAAAAATTAAATTTATTAGGTGATAATATTTTAGGAACTGATTTTTCTTTTGATTTAGGTATTTGTATAGGACAAGGCGCCTATATTTGTGGAGAAGAAACTGCTTTGATTGCATCAATAGAAGGAAGACGTGCCGAAGTGGATGTAAGACCTCCTTTTCCAGTTACTGAAGGTTTGTATAAAAAACCAACAGTAGTTAACAACGTTGAAACTTTAGCTGCTGCAACTGGTATTTTAATTAATGGTCCAGAAAAATTTTCATCTATAGGAAATAAAAAATCTGCAGGAACTAAACTTGTTTGCCTTGATAGTTTTTTTAATAATCCAGGTGTTTATGAAATTGATATGGGAACACCAATGAAAAAAATATTTAATGAAATTGGTGGTGGATATAAAGAACCTGTTAAAGCATTTCAAATTGGTGGTCCTTTAGGAGGTGTTGTTCCTTTAAGTGAAATAGAAAATTTAAATTTAGACTTTCAAGAGTTTACTTCTAAAGGTTTTATGTTGGGACATGCAAGTGTCGTTAGTATTCCAAAAGATTTTTCAATGGCCGAATATATTCATCATTTATTTGAATTCTCAGCTGAAGAATCGTGTGGCAAATGTTTTCCTGGAAGACTGGGATCTTATAGAGGTAAAGAAATGTTTGACCAAGCAAAGAAGGGAACTGCTAAAATACCTCTTAAATTACTTAACGAATTGCTTGTTACAATGCAAAAAGGCTGTTTATGTGCTCTTTGCGGAGCCATCCCTACTCCAATTATGAATATTCTTAAGTACTTTGGAGAAGAAATGAAAAATGATATGGTAAAAGATAATTAATGAGTTCTGAAAAAAGAAAAATAGCTTATATCGATGGAAAACCGTATGAAATCGGTGCTAACCACACATCTATATTAAAATTTGTTAAAAGTTATGTTGGAGAAAAAAAAGTTCCAACTCTTTGTGATGACCCAAATTTAGCTCCTTATGGTGCTTGTAGAGTTTGTTCAGTTGAAGTTGCTTTAGAAAAAGATGGCCCAACAAGAATGGTTGCTTCTTGTCATACTCCAGTGGCTGAAAACCAACATATCTTTACGTCCAATGAAGCAATAACAAGTCTTAGAAAAAATATAGTTGAATTAGTTTTAACAGATCACCCTATGGAATGTGATAGTTGTGAAGTAAATAATAATTGTGAACTTCAAACAGTTGCTAATGATTTAGGTATTTCGGATCACAGATATAACAGTCCAAAACAACATAAAGGAATTCCAAGAGATACTTCTCATGATTATATGAGAATGAATTTAGATAACTGCATTAATTGTGGAAGATGCGTTAGAGCTTGTGATGAAATCCAAGGTTCTTTTGTTCTAACAATGAGTGGCAGAGGGTTTGAGTCAAGAATTACTACAGATAACGATATGATGTTTGGGGATAGTTCTTGTGTATCTTGTGGTGCCTGTGCACACACTTGTCCAACCGATGCTATATCAGATGTCTTTCAATCAAAATCTGCTGCTGTAGATAAAAAAGTTAGAACCACATGTTCTTATTGTGGAGTTGGATGTAACTTGGAAGCGTCAATTAAAGATGAAAAAGTTGTAGCAATTGATACACCAAAAGAAACTGAGGTAAATGCTGGGCATACTTGTATTAAAGGAAGATATGCATTTAGTTTTTACGACCATCCTGACAGATTAAAAACTCCTTTGATAAAACGAAATGGAAAATTTGAAGAAGCTTCTTGGGATGAAGCTTATGATTTTATCAAAAAAGAAATGAATAGAATTGTTAAAGACAATGGTCCTGATGCTTTTGCTGGTATTTCATCAGCAAGATGTACTAATGAAGAAAACTATGTATTTCAAAAAATGATTAGAGCCGCTGTTGGAACTAACAGTGTAGATTGTTGTGCTAGGATTTGTCACTCACCAACAGCTTGGGGGATGCAACAAACTTTTGGAACGGGTGCTGCTACTAACTCTACTGAAGATATTTATCATGCGGATTGTTTTATTGTTATTGGAGCAAATCCAACTAACGCTCACCCTGTAACTGGAGCAAAAATAAAACAACAAGTAATGAAGGGGAAAAAATTAATTGTACTTGACCCCGTAACTACAGAATTAGCAAAACTTGCGGATTATCATATTAAACTAAGACCTGGAACTAACGTTGCTGTTCTTAATATGATGTTACACTTTATTATAAAATCAAAACTCTATAATGCTGATTTTGTAAGAGATAGAACTGAGGGATTTGACAATTTCCTTAAAGAAATTGAAAGACAAGATGTTGATCACTTAGCTAGCGTTGCTGGTGTTGATAAACAATTAGTTAAAGAAGCAGCTATAGCTTATGCGACTGCTAAAAATTCAATGGAGTTCCATGGATTAGGGGTAACTGAACAAGAACAGGGATCAAAGACAGTAATGCTTATCGCTGATCTTGCAATGATTACTGGAAATATTGGTAGAAAAGGTGTTGGAGTAAACCCACTTAGAGGACAGAACAATGTTCAAGGAGCAGCTGATATGGGATGCCAACCACATCAAGGTGCAGGCTACTTCGAAGTTGCTGATGAGAAAAATCAAAAATTCTATACAGAAAAGTATGGTGTAACACACCCAACTAAACCAGGATTAAAAATTCCACAAATGTTTGAAGCAGCAATTGATAAAGAATTAAAAGGACTATGGATCATTGGTGAAGATATAGTTCAAACAGATCCTAACAGTGCTCATGTTGTTGAAGCAATGAATTCATTAGAACTTTTAGTAGTTCAAGAAATATTTATGAGTGAAACAGCTAAACTTGCAACTGTAGTTTTACCAGGAACAACTTTCCTAGAAAAAGATGGTACCTTCACAAATACAGAGAGAAGAATTCAAAGAGTAAACAGAGCTGTTCCACCATTACCAGGTACAAAACCTGATGGTGTTATTGTAACTGATATGATGCAAAAACTTGGTTTTGATCAACCAACATATGATGCGGATCAAGTCTTAAAAGAAATTGCAGATGTTGTTCCTTTTTTTAAAGGCGTTACTAGAGAAAGACTTGGAAAATTTGGATTACAATGGCCAGTACAAGAAGATGGAACCGATACACAAATACTTCATACAGAAACTTTTAAATTAGGAAAAGGAAGACTTAAAAATTTTGATTGGAAAGAATCTAGCGAGATAGAAGCCAATCAAAAAGATTATCCTTTAATTTTAACAACTAGTAGAGTTCTGCAACACTATAATGCAGCAACTATGACAAGAAGAACTAAAAATATTAACATTGTAGATGAGGATGTTCTATTAATACATCCTAATGATGCTGCTAATAGAGATTTGAACACAGGAGACATCGGAAGACTTTATTCTGGCAGAGGTGAAGTTGCTTTAAAAGTTGAGGTAACGGACAAAGTTAAGGAAGGAATTGTTTTCACAACGTTCCACTTCCCAGAACATATGGTAAATATGGTTACTGGTCATGGTAAAGATGAAGAAACTATGTGTGCTGAATACAAAGTTTCATCAGTAGAAGTTCAAAAAATTTCAAACCAGTTCAAAACAGAAGTTAAAGCAAAAGAAAATCAAGCTGAAGTAAATTAATTAAAATGACCATTGGTTGGCATTTTGATAACACCTATTCAAAATTATCTAAAACCTTTATTGAAGATATTAAGCCTACGCCGGTTCATGATCCAGAATTAGTAATTTTAAATGAGCAATTGGCAAAAGAATTAAATTTAGATTTTTCAAAGACAAAAGAAAAAGATTTGTCTTTATTGTTTTCTGGAAATTCTTTACCAAATGGAAGCACCACAATTGCTCAAGCGTATGCAGGTCATCAATTTGGCCATTTTACTATGTTGGGTGATGGAAGAGCCGTTCTAATAGGTGAACATATATCTAATAAAAACAACCGTTTTGATATTCAGTTTAAGGGTTCGGGAAGAACCTCATTTTCTCGAGGAGGAGATGGACGCGCTGCATTAGGGCCAATGCTTAGAGAATATATTATCAGTGAAGCTATTAACTCTTTAAATATTCCAACAACTAGAAGTCTAGCTGTAGTTAAAACAGGTGAAAAAGTTGTAAGAGAAAATTTGTTAGATGGAGCTATTTTAACTAGAGTTGCTTCAAGCCACTTACGTGTAGGAACCTTTCAATATATAGCTGCAAGACAAAATATTGAAGATCTTAACACACTAGTCGATTACACTATTGAAAGACATTATCCTCAAATTAAATCTTCAAAAACAAAAGCTTTAGATTTGTTAAACCTAGTAATGGAAAAACAATGTCAGTTAGTAGTTGATTGGATGCGTGTAGGTTTTATTCATGGAGTAATGAATACAGATAATATGACAATATCTGGAGAAACAATTGATTATGGTCCATGTGCATTTATGGATCAATATCACCCCAAAACAGTTTTTAGTTCTATAGATAAATTGGGAAGATATGCATATTCTAACCAACCACCAATAACTAAATGGAATTTAACTAGATTTGCTGAATGTCTTATTCCACTTATTGACAAAAATGAAGATACGGCAATTAAAATTGCAACTGATGTAATTGATAACTTTCAAAATATTTATGAGAAAAAATGGTTAAATATGATGAGAGATAAACTAGGTTTATTTGGTGAAGATAAAAACGATAGAAAATTAATTGATGATTTGCTTAATTGGATGGAAAAAAATAAAATTGATTATACAAATATTTTTTGTCATTTAATGGATATCAAAATAGATAATAACACATATAAAGATAAAACTTTTTTAACGTGGTTTGATGAATGGAAAAAAAGATCTCAATTAAATAATTCTTCTAAAGAAAAACAAATTGAATTAATGAAAAAAAATAATCCAATTGTTGTTCCAAGAAATCATAAGGTAGAAGAAGCTTTAACTGAAGCAAACAATGGTAGTTTAGAGGGAATGAATAAGCTTAATGATATATTAAAAAATCCTTATTCTAATCAAGAA